>JAHDDN010000033.1:0-7257 GCA_020629335.1 Chitinophagales bacterium
GCTATCGCTGATATGTATCAAATCAAGCTCGAATAGCCAAATTGAGAATTGCTGGGTAGTGAGATTAGTTTAGTTTGTTTAGAGAGGTAATAACAGAATAATGCACTGCGTTGATTTTCTTTACTCTTTGCTTTAAAGCATCACTTGCATGACCAAATATCTCCATACTTACGAAAGCTCTTGATTCACTCAATCGGGGCGCAAAAGGCTTATAATTATCAAAATGAAATAAAACGGCTTCAGAATTAGTATAAGTTTCCAACACTTTGATGGTTTTGTTATCTTCTGATACATACCAATCATATTGCAACATCCCCTCCTCTGTTTGAGAACAGTGCTCTTGTAATTCCCTAACAACTTCTTCTAAGTCCGACAATTTGTTATTCAATAATTCTAATGTGGCTATAATTATTATTCTATCTTTCATCTATTAGGTAGTTGGTTAATCGTCACAAGCGAGATGCTTGCGATAGAGCAAGAATACTAATATGAATCATTACACATTATTAAGTATATTTTTTCTTTGATAATTTGGATGAAGACGACATTTCAATCTTAAATAATTTAACGTGTTTTAAAGCATCCTCTTGTAAGATTTTTATAATTTTCTGTTCATCTTTTTTGTTACAATCTTTACCAAGAATAACTCCTGTCAACATCTCTGGATCATATTCTAATGTTTCCGATTTTTCATCATGGATCTTTCTCCATTCTTTTTCATGCGCCCATTTTTTAGCTTTTCTCAAAAATATACTACTAACTAATTGGGGTGCTGTGGGATCAGTATTTCCGATCATTGCTCCAGTGAGAAGAGGATTATCATCCGAATAGTCTACTTTGTAGCAGGTATTGAAATATTCATGTTTCTTGTCAAACTCCAGGACAAAACCACTATGGTTTGCGGAGTAGGCATCCCACATTTCATTACTCAGATCATTTTCTGAATAACAGCTAAGTCCGCATTTTTTTAGTTCCTTACGTACAGTTCCCTTACATTTATTTTTCATTAATTGTCCTAGCTGATCCAATGGCATTTCATCTAATTGCTCCCAAAGACTTGGCTTAGCTTTTCTAAAATAATGATCTCGTGCTTCTTCTAAATTTTTTTTATCCTCAAATTCTATTTGTAATAATCTAGGATCAGCTTCAACAGGATTGCTAAATTTTAATGGATCAGATAAAAAAAACTCATGATTTTTCAAGCCATTGATACTATGATCATTTTTATCAAAGGAGTAGTATTTGTATAATTTCATATTTTACAATTTGTTTGTAGATAAGCTCTATAATATCGTTACTCTAATCTTAGGGATGAAGACAAGGATATGATGTGATATTTCGTGTAAAACCCAAGTTGAGTGTCCATTTGCTAATGTAAATATAGCCAAATTTATTAAAGAGTGAAATTTTCCTATTAGACGGGGGTGATTATTTGAAACATCTAACACTATTAACAAAGGGGAATAAGAATTCTTTTCAAGCGAGTTAGTGGACAAGATATTTTATTTTCATTGCTAAAATCGCGGCCCCGATAGAAGTGGTATGTGGCGTATATGCTGCGACTAATGTAGAGACGCATTGCAATGCGTCTTCTACAGGGCGCACGCAGGCTCCAATAAGAGACAAGTGCGCCTTAGCGGAATAGGAGCAGCATAGCCACATAAGAACGGATAGCGGGAATTCGCCGCCCAAAAGAAAGACTTTATAGCTTAGATTTTAAAATTCGTCGTACTTTTGTGTTCAATTTAAGTATAAATATGAGATATTTTATCCTATTATTAGGTGTATCTGCGCTATTGAGCTGCCAGAATCAAACGGTTCATGAAGCTGCTAAGATGGAGCCGATCCAATTTACGAGAGGCTCATTGGCAGAGGCGGTGAAAGAATCTAAGCAGTTACAAAAGCCTATTTTTGTGGCCTTTCATGCTAGTTGGTGTCCGCCCTGCAAGCAAATGGAAGCTGATGTATATTCAGATGGCAAAACTGGTGCATTCTTCAATAAAGAATTTATCAATTATAAAATTGATGCAAAGGATATGGGAGCCAAAAAGACGGCTCGAAAGTTTGGTATCACCAACTACCCTACCCTTGTTTTTGCTGATTCAGATGGAGATAATTTGATGACAAGTATTGGTCTTATTGGAGCAGATCAGTTGTTGGATTTTGGGAAAGAGGCTTTGGAAGATTATAAAAAAATGAATTTCTAAATCTAAACTTTTTGCCTTACTTTTATAGCCTCTCTACGGACTATTAAAAACTTAAAACAATATTTATTATGCCTGATTTTTTATCCTCGATTATTGATCGATATGAATCTCTAAAATATAGCTTATTAGAAGCGCAAACATTTAGTACAGAACACTATGGTTTCCCTGATATTTATTATAAAATAATGGAAACGGATTATGTAAGAGTTAAAGCTTTTACTGATACCTTTGAACATTATAATAACTTAAAGGATAAAGTGGTTTGTGAAGTTGGTGCTGGCACCTTGCCTCTTACTCGACATTATTTGCCTCATGTCAAAAAAGCTTACTTAATTGAAAACAATCCTAATCTTAGAGAATATATCCAAAATGAAATCAATCAAAATGGTTGGCAAGATAAGGTAGAACTCATCTTTGAAGATGCCTTTAAGGTAACTTTACCTGAGAAAGTGGATTTCGTTATTGGAGAGTTGATGAGTATATTCTGTGCGAATGAATACCAAGTGCAAATATTTCAACACATGCGCCAATTCCTCAAAGAAGATGGTAAATTAATCCCCGAAAAAATTGTCAATTTAGCGCAGCTTACTCAAGCTAATTTTGACAAGAATATTAAGCATTATCCATTATTATTTACACGCCATTGGCCTACTCAGCTATCTACTCAAGAGGTCATTAATGTCATTGATTTATATGAAGTTGAGCAAACCAAAATCAATGTGATTACTGAATTCAAAAGTATATTAAGTGGCTCTTGTAACTCACTTCTTCTCAACTCATTTGTACAATTAGTAGATGGAGTCAACTTTACTGGAACTGATAGTTTGATGCCGCCTACCCTCATCAAATTAGAGGAGGAAGTAAAACTTCAATCAAGAGATCGAATTCTCATACAATCGAATTATGAGTATGGAACTTCTTTAGATATTGCTTCTTTTAAAGCCTTAAAAGAAGAATAGTATTACGAACTCGTTTAAAGTTTTTCTGCTGGCTTAGAAAATGGTTATTTTTTTGTATTTCTGCGTTATTTTTTCGGCACGTAGCGTTGCTATGCACCTCAAAAATGCCTTGAACTACAAAAAAATAGCTCATTTTCAGCTTCACCATAAAACTTTAAATGAGTTCTACTCCAAAATATTAATATCAAAACCTATGATGTCTCGCCACCCTTCGCCTTTGCTAATATCATCAATGGCAAAGGGGGTGACGTGATGCCATAGATCATTTCCAAAAGTATCCTCTTCTCCTGTATCCGCTTGAAACACAAACTCTCCTTCTTGAAGAGTTCTTCTAAAAATAATTTCAGCCTCCTCTCCTACTTTTTCTATCACTTGGCTTTCCCCTCCTTTTACATTTGTACGATTAATAACTAAGGCAGAAATAATATAGTCTGCGCCATCTTCATGTGCTCCTTCAGGGGAATTATCTCCGACTCTTTCTTCTGTGGCCTTAACGCTCATAAAATGAGCCACTAATTGTATTTTTTTGACATTTTCTTCAATTGATTGAATGATGTGAAATACACTTATCATTAAGCTATTAAAATGAGTATTAACAACATGCTTATCTGGAGACTCTTCAAATATTCTTGGTAAAGAACGGTAATCTTCTTCATCAACTGATTGAGAAAACTGCTTACATGGCTCTCTTAGAATTTCTATATCTCCATCATTAATGCTTAATACAAATTGGCTGATAGAGCGCCTTCGCCAAGGCTTTATTTTAGTGTACTCAAATTGATCTTCGTCGCTTAATTGCTCCACCCATTTCTCTAATGCCTCCTCTCCTACTTCTCCAGTAAAATACGCTTTAAAGAGCTTATTCAGTTCCTCTTCTGCTGAAGGAATTTGAGCTTTCAAAAATTCTATTTGTAAGCGGCGAACGTCATAAGGGTCCCAAGCCAATTCCTGAAATAAATCTTTAAAGAAATCAATAAAGACTTCTTTTTCTATACCTAAATGATTTAATGCAGCAATCCGTATCGGAGATTTAATGGGGCGACCTATCACATCTGATATATCACTTTCGGTAATTGGCAAGTCTTGTAAGTTCAAATCTGACATAAGATAAATTTAGTTATCACAATATCGTTTTTAAATACACTGTAAAGTTCTTTCGATCAAAATACGGTGTATTATAGTTAAAAGCAAAAAAAAAAGCCATCAGATTGATGACTTTTTTAATTGAAGTTCTAAATATAAAATAATAAATTCCTAGTTATTTGGTATTTGTTCCTTTATAATGTAATTGACCAAACCTAAAACATTATCTGGATGAGTCATTACATTAAAGAACACAATATTCGGATCATTGTTTAAGCCTTGGAAAATTGAACTACAATTCATGTCCACATCGCCTAAATTATAACCTTCATAAATATAGTTGGCAAAGCCATTTGTATTACCCGTAGCAGACATCACTTCAAAGAAATCTGTATTCGGATCATTATTCAAGCCTTGGAAAATGACAGTGAACGAATCATCAGAAGTCGCATTACCAGCCCATAAAGCCATCAGACCACCTCCCATGTCGATTCTGGCGTTTTCACCCCAAGTCTCTTGTCCTGCTGATGTAAAATCTACTACAGTAGGAGTATTGCTTAAATATACAGGCGTATCAGTCATCACACCCAAATGATTACGATGTCTCACTACAACATAGTAATTGCCTGCACTTAGATTAGGGAATACTAATGGACTCACCCCATCAGGCGCCACAATATCTCCATCACGCTGCACTAATCCTGAGCAAGTTGTTAATATGAGCGTTGGATCTGTTTCATCTCTTAACTCCACCATCACCCAATCAACTGTAGCATCTTCCCCTACAACATCAAATACGGAAGGTGGACATGATTCTGAACCGCCATTGCCATAGTGTGTGAAATGATCTAAAGCGGTATATGGTTCTTCTTCTGGGATTAAGTTCTCAGAACGAAGATCGTCACGCATCAGATTATCAGCGGTATTCATTAATGCTCCTTGAAGCATTACTCTACCTTCTAATATCACCTCATCTTCTTCAGGTGTACAGTCAATTACCGTAAAATCAATCTCATTCAGGTCATAACATGGTGTATCCACCATATTTAATACGCCCCCTACATAATTCACCATTAACTCTCCTATTTCAAAGTTAATTGTGCCATAAGTAGTTGTATGATAGTTTAATGCACAAACTGTATAATCACCTATGCTTGCATTTGGAAGATCAGCAAAAGTTGAACCAATTGCAAGTATATCACCATATTGTGAAAGTAAAACAAACACTTGCGTATAATCAGCTCCCATATTGAAATCGGTATTTGTATAGTTAAATGGTGCGTCAATACAGCTTTCTCCACCTACTCCTTCTCCTGCATAAGCATTACAGCAATCGCTTGCATCTAACAAAATTATTGAAGCTGACTCAGAACAGCCATTAGCATCGGTAACGGTTAAAGAATAGGTACCTCCACCTAAATTAAGTAGGTCTGGGCCATTTTCGCCATTACTCCATTCATAGATATAAGGAGGGCTTCCTCCTTCTACACTTGCCCAAATTCCACCATTATCTCCACCTTCACATGTAGGTTGATCTATCATTAAACTGATAGTTGGTTTTTCATGTACATAAAAGTAAGCTTCTGATATCATCCAACATGGATTCAATACTGAAGTTGTTAAGTAGGCATTCAAGTCAAAAGCATTGCTAAAAGTACTCAAATCTATTTCACCATACAATTCTCCATCAATGCTATACGAACAAATACTGTAAAAACCACTACCTGGATACTCAAAGGCAGATACATCGCTGTAATTTGAGCTGTAAGTGATGATGTCATAGTATTCGGTAGTCGCATCTACTAATAAGAAGAAATGCGTGTTGGCTCCATTAAATGATTCATTGTTATAGTCGATTGCTTCTCCATCACAAATATCTTGACTTGTAGCATCTACCCCAGCATTTACCGTACAACAATCTGGACTATTTAAAGTCACGGTGCCTTCGGCTGTGCAGCCATTAGCATCTGTTATGATCAGTGTGTACTCTCCTGCTGCTAAATTTTCTAAATCTGGGCCTTGTGGACCAGTGCTCCATGAATAGCTATAAGGCTCGGTACCTCCTGATACCTCTGCCCAAATACCTCCATTTTCTCCATCACATGTCGGATGATCAAAAGTAAATATAATCGTTGGGGTATCGTGAACATAGAAAAAGGCTTCTCCTACTTCCCAACAATCACTTAAATTATCAAAGTAAGTATTCAAGTCGATTGTATTACTATAAGCGCTTGGATCGACATTTCCATAGATACTGCTATCATAATTGTACGAGCAAATACTATAATAACCCGCTCCATTGTAAACGAAGCTATTAACATCATTAATATCATCACTATAGGCTAAAATGGTATTAGGTGTGCTTAATGCATCAATCAATACATACAATTGACCATAGCTATTGTTGTAAGTCGTATTTGTATAGTTGATCGCTGCACCATCACAAATATTTTCGCTTATTGCATCAGTACCTGCATTTGCTGAGCAGCAATCAGGTGATACTAAGGTAATCGTTGCTTCTGCTGTACAGCCATTTCCATCTGTTAATGTTACGGTATATTCCCCGCTACTTAAGCCTTCTATATCTTGGCCTGACATCCCATTACTCCATGCGTAAGTGTAAGGCGCTGTGGTTGGAGATTCTACATTCATCCAGATTCCACCATCATTGCCTGCGCAAGTTGGATCATCATACATCACCGTTAAAACTGGATTGGCATAGACATGGAAGAAGGATTCCGTCAAGTGCCAGCAATCTTCATTGATGCCATCTAAGTAGGCATTGATTAATAAAGCATTACTATAAGCACTTGCATCAATAGCACCATAGATCGCTCCATCATAATTATAAGAACAGATACTATAATAACCGGCATTACCATAGGCAAAAGTCGAGACATCATTGATATCATCGCTATAGGCTAAGATCGTATTGTCATTACCATTGATTAAGACGTATAATTGGCTATTGGCCGAATTGTAAGTCGTATTTGAATAAGCGATGGCTG
>JAHDDN010000033.1:7357-22809 GCA_020629335.1 Chitinophagales bacterium
ACGTATAATTGGCTATTGGCCGAATTGTAAGTCGTATTTGAATAAGCGATGGCTGAACCTTCACAAATGTTTTCGCTATGAGTCGTTTCGTCTCCTGCGTGTGCATCACAACAAACGGGTGATACTAAGGTAATCGTTGCTTCTGCTGTACAGCCATTTCCATCTGTTAATGTTACGGTATATTCCCCGCTACTTAAGCCTTCTATATCTTGGCCTGACATCCCATTACTCCATGCGTAAGTGTAAGGCGCTGTGGTTGGAGATTCTACATTCATCCAGATTCCACCATCATTGCCTGCGCAAGTTGGATCATCATACATCACCGTTAAAACTGGATTGGGGTGAACATAGAAGAACGATTCTATTAATTCCCAGCAATCTTCATTAATGCCATCTAAGTAGGCATTGATATCTAAGGCATTTGTATAGCTACTTGCGTCTATAGTACCATAAGTACCTGCTGCATAATTATAAGAACATACACTATAATATCCCGAGCTTGGATAAGGGAAAGAAGCCACATCATTAATATCATCGCTATAAGCTAAGATGTTATTATTCGTTCCATCAATTAAAATGAATAATTGATTATTGTTGGTATTATAAGTAGTGTTCGTATAATCAATTTCAGAGCCATGACAAATATCTTTGCTATTGGCATCATCACCAGCATTCGTATCACAGCATTCTGGCGCATTTAGAGTAACACTTAACTCATCCGAACATCCATTCCCATCTGTAACAGTAACTGTATAAACGCCTTCGCCTAAGCCTTCTATATCTTGACCTGACATCCCATTACTCCATGTGTAAGTGTAAGGCGCTGCGGTTGGAGATTCCACATTCATCCAGATACCTCCATCATTGCCTGCGCAAGTTGGGTCATCATACATCACCGTTAAAACTGGATTAGGATGAATATTAAAAAAGGCCTCAGATATACTCCAACATGGATCATCTACTGATTCTTCTAAGTGGGTGCTAATTGCAATAGCATTCGTAAAAGTAGAGAAATCAAGCTCTCCATAAAGCGCACTATTATAGTTGAATGCACAGACAGAATAATAACCACTTGTAGCTGTAAATCCAGACACATCATTTATATCATGGCTGTATGCTAAGATTTCATTATTGAATGTACTGGCATCTACTAAAACAAATACTTGTTTGTAGTCCTCATTAAAAGAAGTATTGCTATAATTGATAGGAGTTCCTTGACAAATATCTGATGCTGTTGCATCCTCGCCAGCATTAGCAGCGCAGCAGTTCAAGTTTACGATGTCGATACTTTCTGTAATCGTGCAATTAGTCGTCATGTCTAATGCTGTTACAGTATAAGTTCCTTCTACAGTTACGTCTAAAGAAGATCCGATAGAACCGTTATTCCACTCAAACATATAAGGGCCTGTGCCTTCTGTCACGTAGGCCGTAATATTGGCACTGCATTCGCCAGCTGTTGGCAGTAGGAAAATGCCAAATTCACCCACTTCGAAATCACATTCTGTAAAATCGTAGCAGCTTAAATCACCAATATTAAATTGATCAATTACATCATTGAGTTGCATTCCATCTGTAATAGTCAAGGATGGATACAGTATGTTATCGTAATTAAAAGCGCAAAGGGTATAGTTTCCTGCGCCAGGGTAGTTTAATGTTGTGGGATTAGTACTCACATCTAAAATAGTTGGATTAGGTTGATCCACTTCAAAGATGACGTACACTTGTACAAAATCGCCTGCTGAATTATAATCCGTATTTTGGTAGACGATTTCATCACCTAAACAAATATTACTGCATTCGGCAGTACCCGCATTTGCTAGGCAAATTGGTTTAATCTCACCATTTAACTCTGTTGCATTGAGGGACATAGTCATACTAGCCATCACCATCAATAGCAGCCCATAGATAAAAGGAGCTTTCATTAATTCTTAATTTAAGTTTGGCGTAAGGAGGGAGCGGTTTAAATAGGGGTAAGCTCTTTCCTTACAAAAAATAATTTACTACAATGGGGTGTTGGTTATCCTCTTTGGGTATCGGTTATTAATCAATAAGCAATTGGGGGTAATTTGCGCAAGGGATAGAAGCGGTATGAGGCGTTAGGTGGATGCTAATGGAGCTTAGCTGGACGTAGGCTGGCCTGAAAGGCAGACAAGTACAGCTTAGCGGAATAGCATACGCGTAGTCTCATAATAGCGGATAGCCCGACCCGAAGGGTTGCGCCCTAATTATTTTATTTTAGTAAAGGCAAATTGCCATTAATTAGTACATTATTATTTAGTAGTAGTTGGTAGTAATATAAGCCATTTGGCAAGCTTTGTCCTTCTTTCGTTTGGCCATTCCAAGCGAAGTGATTGAAGGTACCAGTATTTTGGTAAACTGCTTGACCGTTGGTATTAAATATCATGAAGTTGATTTTTTCATTTCCGAAGCATTCTTGGATATTGTTTATTTCTAGAACGTATGCGGCGTTTTTTTCAACTGCTTTAATGATTTGAAGATCGCAATCTAAATCATTAATACTTGTGTTTTCTTCTTCGCAATCTCCCACCTTAATAGTGACTGGGGCGCTATCACAATTACCTGCCAGATCACATGCGGATACAATTAATTCATCTTCGCCTTCCAAATCGGGGGTTGGAGTATAGCGGAAGCAATTATTTGGTAAGAGTGTGATCGTACAATTGAAGTTGAAGGCCACATTAGTAAGTTGGTAATCAGCATTTAAATTACAGAAGTCAGGACAAACCTCAACCGGCAGAATCTCGGGGGTACAGAGCACTATTTCGTCATTCAGACATTCGCCAGCATTTGAGGAGCATTCAGGTAGACCAATACCGAAGTTTTGATCCCATGAATTTATATTTCCGCCTCCTAAAGTAGTAATTTGGTTACTTACATTAGAACTGACCGAATTGGGTGGGAAGAATGGATCTGTTTGATCTATCAGCCAAATTGGGCCAGTACAAACGCCATTATTTTTGAAAGTAAAAAGAATGGTTTCTTCTCCTTCTACATAAGGTATATCGCTTGTACCCAAACTCGAAAGGCCAATGGAGATATAATCACAGGAAGGATTTTCTTCTGGGCTGGCAACAAATGAATTATTTGACCAATCGCCATGAATGCTTTGAAGGTCTGCAAACTCAAAACCTCCAGTAGGAACAACCAATGTTACTTGGGCTGTTGCTGTAATTCCCTCAGAATCAGGCCAACTAACATCAGGTATTAAAGAAACTTGGTAAGTCTCTACATCACTTAATAGTTGTATTTTATACGTTACTTGTGCATCTGATGCCGCACAGATAAGTAGTAAAAACAAGAATGAGGGGATATATTGAGGTAAAAAGGTTTTACTCATTACTCTAAGTTTTGATTGCATAAAAACGCCTTTTACAAAATTACTGCTAAATTATTAAAAATTGTTGTTAAAAACAATTTCTCTTAACATAATGCTTAAATGAATAGGCGAATAGAACTAAATGGTGGAGCAATGAATATTAATCAGTTTATTTATACAGGTTTACACATCATATTTAAACTATACAAACCACTGATTTTGAGTCAGTACCTTTATTAGACTGTCATATGACATAAAAGCCACACTTACAATGAATTAATTGAATATATGGCGACATTTAATTGTCTTCAATATCAAGCTAGTAAAATAAAGGGGGATTTAAAGAAAGGTTAGCAAAAAAGCGAGCAGGTAGTATGTGTTGATCCTCTTTAAACAAGTACATCTCCCTATTTTTATCGAGCATGGGAACATGAGGATTTTTGGCACTATTCCAAGTTTTTGGAATAAAGGGCATATCGTGTATCAATTGATTTTGAATCAAATGGCGGATTTGCTCCCCATCTATTCCTAATTGAAGCTGTACAAATTGGCCATAATCTAATAATTGGATGACTTCTAAGGCGACAATGCCATGAGAATACTTACTAAATGGATCTGCTTCTGTATTAAAGTAGCCAAATCGAGATGGATAGGATTCATCATCTCTAATGCGTTTGGTACCTTTGGCTCTTGGATCACCTGTCCAAAGTATGTTAGTAACAGCAAAGAGGGTGTTTTCATATCTAAAGCCAAATTTGAAGCCTCCTGTTCGGAATTTGTCTCTTCCTTGACCTGCTAGAAAATCATTTTCCATCATCAAGTAAAAATCATTGATTTCTATTCCTACTATGCCTGATTTTTGGGAAGTACCAATATTATCTCTATACCAAAGGTAAGTATAAGCTACTGTATAGGGGCGATCAGAGAAATTGCTAAGGGGATTAAAATACTTGATCAACTCAGTTGAGTCAGCTGCATAAGCGGGTGCTGCCAATCCTAATGCCCCAGAAGCGCCTAAAGCAAACTGCGATTCCCATTTTTTATCATTAGGTCCAAATGTATTCAATGCCCAAAATCCTGTCCAACTAGCATTGAACTGCACAGGATCGTATAGATAATAAACTCCCAAATTGAGTCCCAAACGGTTGATTTTAGTACCAACACTCATGCTGACTCCCAATTTAACGCCTACTTCATTCCAATGGAAGCTTTGAGCATCGATTGGCTGAAGCATGACAAAGCCGATCAAACAACTAATCAATATTTTTTTAACTTCACTCAAATTAATACATTTACACAAGCAATGGATAATGAACTCATTTAAAGTTTTATAATGAAGCTGAAAAATAGCCATTTTCTAAGCCAGTAGGAAAACTTTAAATGAGTTCAATGTAAGCCCTTAACATAAATAATCGTGCCATCGCTTAAAGAAGGCCGAAATTAAGGAATTTATTGGGCATTTAAACAATTCTAAGTAGTTGATGGTAATTACTTAAGCTAGGTGAACCGACGAAAGCGGCATTTTGTTACGCATTAAGGATTGTGTATGCTGATAATCTACTGGTTCAATTTATTAGTCCTTGACAGCCCAATTTTTGTCTTTTTACGATTCTACTTCGTTATTTTTTCGTTTCGTAGCCCTGCTATGGGCCTCAAAAATGCCTTGTATAATCGCAAAAATCCTACAACTTAAAGTCAGAAACTTATAAACTGAACCACTACAGGGCTATGGGCCGATAAAATAAGGCAGAAATACGGAAAATTAACTATTTTCTAAGTCCGCAGAAAAACTTTAAATGAGTTCTATACATAAATGAGCAATATTGCCGTTCTTGAATAGGTATATTGATAGAGCAATTTTGTAACCCTTTTACCGCAATGAATTAAAATGAAAAACTTCTTCCTCCTCACTTGGGTTTTATTATTGGGCAGTTTAACACTATCTGCACAATGCAAAAAATGTAATTCTTTTGAAGATGCCTTATATGCGCCTGAGGTGGTCAAAGAACTTAAAATCAATAGCTTGATTCATGGGGTAAAATTAGATAGCATTCCTCAAGATATTGCGATATTATGTGGTTTAGAAGTACTGTATTTAACGGATCATGATCTCACCAGCTTACCAGAAGAAATAGGCCAATTGCACGAATTAAAAAAGCTATCCTTAGCAGGTAATCAATTGACTGATTTACCAGAGGATATATACGACTTGAGAAAGATCAAAGAAATCATTCTATTCGGCAATAACTTTGATGATGCCAAGAAAAAAGAAATCAGAAAACGATTTAGAAAGAGAGTGAAGATTTTATTTTAAAAACTTAACTCGCTGTACTTAGTACACTATTTTTATAACCATTAAATTTTATACTAAATGAGTATTCTTAAAAATGCACAAGACCTATGCGCCTTGATGGGCCAAGGTAAATCCATGGAAGCTTTTGAAAAGTATTACCACGATAATGTAACTGTTGTAGAAGCAACGGGTGAAACGCGTGAAGGAAAGGATTCACAACGCGAAGCAATCCAACAATGGCAAGGTATGGTGAAAGAGTTTCACGGTGGCGGAATCGGCAGTATTGCAGTTGATGAAGCCAATGGAATCACGACTGTTCAATCTTGGACAGACATCACCAATGCACAAGGAAATCGTTTGAAATTAGAAGAGGTCGCTGTTCAGAAATGGGAAGGCGATCAAATCATCCACGAACGTTTCTATTACAACCCAGGTAACTGGGGCGGATAATCTCCTCCACAAAGACAAAAGGTTGAAAAATGGGCTTTCGAGAAATCGGAAGCCTTTTTTTTAAGTAGCTAAAGTTAATTATTAGGGCGCATCCCATTATTTTTTTGGCCGTTTGGGCGCACACTTTGGAACGCCCCTACATAAACGGCCAAAAAAATAATGGGTCGGGCTATTCGTTCTTATGTGGCTGTTCAGCAGCTATTACGCTAAGGCCCACTTGTCTGCCACTGCGTGGCCAGCCTGCGTGTACCTAAGCTCCATAAGCTACTTCTCGACGCCACATACCACTACTATCCCTTGCGCAAATCAAGTCTACTCCTAATCTCATAGTAAAGTAAATCATACTTACTTCTCATAAATTAACTCCCCTTGCAAGTAGGTTTCCAAGACTTCTGTTTGATTGATTTGATTGGCTGGAATGTCAAAGATATTTTGGCTTAAAACAATGAAGTCGGCCTCTTTTCCTGGCTCCAAACTACCGACCTTTTCTTCTTGTCTCATCAGATAAGCGGCACTGATCGTATAGGCTTTAATGGCTTCAGCTAAGCTAATTTCTTGTGGCGCACGAGTAACAGCGTTCTGCATTCCAATGAATGGATTTAGCTCACTTACATCCCAATCACTACTTAATGTTAAGCGGGCGTTTGCCTGCAATAAACTCTTAATTGGGATGATGCTTTCATTTAAGCTGGGATCTATAAAGTCATCATTATCATGCCAGTGTTCAGGATTAGAGAAGTCGCCTGCTAGCTGTGCATCTGCTGTAACATTGAGTTGATTAAATCGGCCATAGTCTGATGGATTCACGTATTCTACATGAGTGAGTCGGTGTCTGCCAGCACTAGTGCCTGCTTCCTCTATGGCATTAAGGGCTTCATTGACTCCCCTATTACCAATGGTATGGATATGGAAGTCAAAACCTATTGGCTCTAAGGCCGCAATATATTCTGCTATTCGATCTTGGGATACATAATTCAATCCATCATTGGTAGGTAATTCAAACAAATCAATAGAATAATCCTCTTCCATCGCAGAAGTGGTATTAATGATGATCCCATCTGCATACAATTTGATTTGATTGATCTTTAAGAAGCTTTCTTCATCAAAAGAATAAAGCGATTGAAGGGTGCTAATTTGACTTTCATCATTTTCACTTGGGTATAACCAAAGCCCCAGATTCGCTCTGACTGTTAATTCGCCATCCTCCTCTACTTTCTGCCAAGTAAGATGATGGTTTCTTTTCCAATAAGTCCGAGCATCACAAATCGAGGTAATTCCATTTTTAGCCAACTCTGGCAAAGCAAAATCGATCAGCCCATTATAATCATTTTGTTCCCCATTAGGAATAGAAGCTATCGCTAAATCAATGACTAAATTTCCAGCATTATCAAATAGGATTCCATTGGGCTGGCCATTCTCATCTTTCATGATAATTCCGCCTTGTGGGTTTTGAGTATTAGCATCAATACTCGCTAACTCTAAAGCTTTAGAATTTACCCAAATGGAGTGAGAGGTTTGCTCCATGATAGCAATCGGTTTCTCTGTGCTAATCTCATCCAATATTTCAATCGGTTCTCTTGTTGCATCTAATAGCGTATAAATATCAAATCCCCAACCTAATATCCAAGCAGCATCAGTATGCTCATCGACAGCTTGTTCTATGTCAGGCGCATAATATTCTGGATCACTTTCAGTCTGGTCTAAGATGAACTGGAAATTATTAGAAGCGGCTTCTAATGCGTGGAGGTGTACATCATGTATACCTGGCATGACCATGCTATCTTCCAAATCAATTAATTCAGCTTCATCAGAAGCAGTTGCTTGGATAGATTCATTACTGCCCACTTGAATAATCTTGCCATCTCGTATCAGCATAGCTTCTGCCCAAACTTGGTTTTCATTAACCGTATAAATTTGACCATTAATGTAAGCTTGTTCACCAGATGGATTGTCATTATTTTTATTGCAAGCACAAAGACTCATGTATAAGCATAAAAGAAGGAGATTTATTTTGTACATTTTCTGATATTTGTGAAGTAGGTAATAGGAATGGTGTTCAACCGAATTTATTTACTCATGCTCGCAATTTATGAAAATAATTTCTTTCACTTACTACTTACTCCAAACCCATTTTTAAAAAATAGCAAATATCTTTTCTTGGAGTCAGCTTCAAGTATGGATATTCTATTTTAGAGAGGTATAATCCATTAGGCAAAGAAGGACTATTATAGGGCAAAACAATCTTATTGGCTAAAATATGCTCAAATTCATCCAGAGTTATCTCCCCTTTTCCTATTTTTAATAGAAAAGTAATAGATAACCTGATCATTCCACGCAAAAAGCGATTAGCTGTAATGGTAAATCTTAATCGTCCTTCTTCTTCATTGACAAAGAGTTCAGCATGGCTGACTTTACAAATCGTATTTGGATAAAGGTCTGGCTGCTTGCAGATTGCTCTAAAGTCATCATATTGAGCTAATAAAGCAGCCGCTTTTTTCATGGATTCAAAGTCTAAATTCTCCAACTGATAAAAAGAGCTATAATTCGCCAAATGTGGGTCTTTGTTCAGGTGAATAAAATAATCATAGGTTCTTGAACTTGCATCATAACGACAGTGTTGATCTTCTTTCATTTCTATAACATCATAAACGGCTATTTCATCAGGCAGGTTTTTATTCAATCGAAATTTCAAATCAAAATCGAGGGCTTTGCTTAAGTTGATATGCATAATATATTGGCTTGCATGTACCCCCTTATCTGTTCGCCCACAACCAAATACAGTAATGGGTTCTTTAAATACTTTTAATAGCTTATCTTCAATTTTTTCTTGTATTGATCGGGCCTTGGGTTGCCTTTGCCAGCCACTATATTTGCTTCCATCATACGCAACATGTAAAAAGTATCTCATAATATGTTTAAGAAATATAAGACAGCTGTTAAGGAAATCCCATCTGTCAATTTTTTAGTTTGGATTAATTCTTTTACTTCTGAAATAGAAAGCCAATGTACCGCTAAAATCTCATCTGTATCAAATGCTGTTGGTTCCAGATCCTCTGTCTTTCCACTTACAATATGAATGGTTTGGTTAGACATACCATTTGAAGGATTAAAGGAATATTCTAATTTTAAATCAGTGGTACTAAATCCTGTTTCCTCTTTTACTTCTCTTTGCGCAGCTAATATAATTTCTTCATTGGCATCTATCCCCCCTGCGGGCAATTCCCATTCTACTTTTTGGGTACTATATCTAAGCGACTCTACGAAGCAGATCTCCCCTTTAGCATTAATAATCAGCACAACAACAGATTCATTAGGGTAATCTAAAACATGATATTTTTCGATGATTCTACCTGAGGGCATTTCTACTCTATCGGTATACACATTTATCCAGTTGCTTGTATAGATAACTGTTCTTTCTAATTGTTTAGGAATCTTCATTTGGAAGTTTTTTTTACCAAGTGCCGGCAGGAGAGAATAAAAAATCGGTCAATACATCTAGCTCATATAGCCATTGATAAGCCTTGATATCTTTATGGCAAAATGGCTCAATCAATTCCAGCATTGCCTGATAGGTTTCAATAGTCAAATCGCAAATAAAAAGCACATCATCTAAACTCCTAATACCCTTATCTTCCTCTGCTATTCGAAGAATTAAATAACAATTACGAGGCTCAATAAAATCCAATGCTCTCAAATCTAATGTTTGCTTATTTTCGATGACCACATAATTCAAAATGTCTCTAAATTTTCTGGCCTCCAATTGATCAAAATTATAGAGTCGAACTATATTTTCACCATATGCATTGATATCTGGAATGTAATCTAACTCCATATTTAACTCATTTTATTCACCCGATCATAAATCATAATGCTACCTGCTACTGCTACATTCAAGGACATTTCTCCCGGTAATTGTACTAATTCGTGGCACTTATTTTTGATCGCCTTGGGAAGTCCTATTTGCTCTGAACCCAATAAGTAAATCGCTCTTGGCGGATGTTCATATTCTTGAATTGGAATCGCTTTTTTATCCAACTCGACTCCTATCAGTTTACAACTATAAGGCAAACTGGAATAGAAATGATCAAAATGCTCGTGCTGAAAAAGAGGGATTTTAGACCATGTTTTTAAGACATCAGAGCTTTGTTTTTTGTATTTCTCTTCGATTACAAAAATAAAGCTTGCTCCCATTATTAAAGCTGACCTCCACAAGGTACCAATATTTTCTCGGGTTTTAGGTTGATATACGCCAATACCAAAATATCGTTCTTCGCTTAGCTCCCATTTTCTTCTCATTGATTTCATTTATAAGCATCTAACACAATCAATTTATTGGAGGATACGAAATTAATCATTATTGCTGAAACATTAGGAGTATTTAAATAATAATATCCAAAGAAACTTTAGTACTTTAGTGGTTCAATTTATTAGTCCTTGACAGCCCAAGTTTTGTCTTTTTACGATTCTACTTCGTTATTTTTTCGTTTCGTAGCCCTGCTATGGGCCTCAAAAATGCCTTGTATAATCGCAAAAATCCTACAACTTAAAGTCAGAAACTTATAAACTGAACCATTAGGGGGATGTGTTAATCAGTTATAATAAAGATTTCCCGATTTATAAAAATAAATTACCCTTGGCCTAGTCTCAATACCCATTACTTCATACCCAATACCCAAAAAAAATGCGCAAGGGATAGGAGTGGTATGCGGCGTCAATGGGGCGACTTAGGTAGCTTAGTGATGCGCATGGCTGGCCCGAAGGGCAGACAAGCAGCGCTTAGCGAACTTAGAGCCACATAGCCGCATAAGAACGGATAGCCCGACCCGAAGGGATGCGCCCAAAAAGTAATAATTATTGTCGTATCCTGACGATTCTTTAAAAGGGATGGATGAAATAGGAGCTTTCCCTTTATTTATGTTAAGAAATGGTTAACTTAGGCTTAAATTTACAATAGCAAAAAGCAATAATTATGTTTAGAAAATTTTTACTAATTTCTTTTTTAGCATTCTTGGGTTATTTTTCTTCAGATGCCCAAGTAATGATTAATGAATTTTCAGCTTCCAATTTAGAGTCTTTTGTCGATGAGTTTGGCAAAACTGAAGATTGGATTGAATTATATAATGATAGTGAGGTAATCATGGATTTAAGTGGATGGCACCTTTCTGATAAGGAAGATAATCCAACTAAATATGAAATTCCTTCTGGTATTAGTATACAGCCTTTTTCTCATCTTGTATTCCTTTGTTCGGGGCGTGATTTAGTGGGCAATGAGCATATTCATACCAATTTTAAGTTATCACAAACTTCTGGTACAGATGTGATCATTTTGGCTGATAATAATGGAAATGTTCAGGAGCAGTATGAAATGCCTATTACCTTGGTAGAACATTCCTTAGCGAGAATAAGTGATGGCAGTAATGCTTGGAAGGTTTGTACGGAACCTACTTTCGGGACTTCCAATGATGACGCCCCTATGGTGAATGGATATACTGCCACTCCAAGTATGAATTTGGAGGCTGGCTTTTATCAGGATCAGGTGACAGTAGAGATCACGAATAATGAGCCTAATTCTGTATTGAGATATACCTTAAATGGGGATAATCCGACATCTGATTCGCCAATTTATGGGGAGGCCATTAATATTGATGAAACAACCGTTGTAAAAGCACAGGCTTTTAGTAATGATGAAAACATTTTGCCTGGTAAGATGGACTTCAATACCTACTTCATTGATGAGGATGAATTTACAGTGGCAGTATTTTCTATTGCTGCGGATGAGGTGATTAATTTAGCGAATGGTGAGGGCGATTTAATCCCGATTGGTTCTCTGGAATATTTTAATTTAGATAAAGAACGAGAAGCTGTTTCTTATGGTAGTTTAAATCGTCATGGTCAGGATTCTTGGGCATTACCTCATAGAAGTATCGATTGGATATCAAGAGATGAAATGGGTTATAGTAAGGCGGTTTTAGCACCGATATTCTCGACTTCTGATAGAGATGAATATCAGAAATTTATGTTCCGTAATTCTGGAGATGATAATTATCCAGCTTTGCCTGATGAAGATCATGAAGGGGCTACACACATTCGTGATGAGTATGTACATACCTTAGCGGAAGAAGGAAATATGGAGGTAGATGTAAGAACTGTAGAGAGAGTAGTTGTTTTCTTAAATGGAGAATACTGGGGTTTGTATGGCATGAGAGAACGTCCAGTAGATCACGATTATACAAAAGAATATTATGATCAGGATAAATATCATCTCCAATACTTGTCTACTTGGGGAGATACAGAAGCTGAGTATGGTGGAGAGCAAGCTTTCTTTGATTGGGAAGATACAAGGAATTTCATATTAGAGAATGATATGAGTGATCCAGCTAATTATACACAAGTAACGGAAGGCTATAATGTATTGAGTTTGATTGATTATATGTTGGTCAACTTAAATACTGTTGCCAGAGATTGGTTGAATTATAATACTGGTTGGTGGAGAGGTTTAGATCCTGAAGGCGGCCACAAAAAATGGGGTTATATCGTTTGGGATATGGATGCTACTTTTGATTATTATATCAACTATACGGGAGTGCCTAATGTCAATCCAGATGCAGTACCTTGTGATATAGATGAAATATCTGACTATATGGATGAGTTCTTTGGAGACATTAGTGATTTACAAAATACTCAGGGAGTAGATTATTCTGATTGTCCTTCTATCTTATCGGGCGATTGCCCCCACCCTGCTGATGATCCTTTATTGCAAGTCGTATTTGTTACCAATCAATGGGGCCAAAACGGTACTTTATGTTGTGATAATTGGACCAATGGTTGTAATCAGATTTATAATTGGGCTGAAAACGGTTGGATAAGTAATCAAGGCAATGTGGGTGCCCATGAAAAAATTTGGGATAAGCTTTTAAGTGAAAGTCCAGAATTTTCAGAGCTTTTTGCTCAGCGCTATGCAGATATCATGAATACGGTTTATTCTTGCGAAAACATGATCGAGACCTTAGATCGAATGTTAGCAGTGATTGAGCCTGAAATGGATCGTCAAATTGACCGTTGGGGTGGAACAAGGGCCGAATGGGAATCTAATGTGGAGGATCTTAAAGATTTCATCAATGAGCGTTGTACGCTTTTGGATGATGGAATGGTAGAATGCTATGATGTCACTGGTCCTTATGAGATCACTTTATTAACACAGCCTGATTTGGTAGGAGAAATTGATTTCAATACTTTGGATGTAAGAGAATTTCCTTGGCAAGGTGAATACTTTGGTGAGGTTGAAAATTATATCAAAGCAAGGGTATTTGACGAATATTTAGATAGCTATGTATTTAGCCATTGGGAGCGTGCTTCTGGTGAGCCGATCCTACCTAATGATCAGTCTTTTGAAGCAGCTATAACACTGACTCAAGCAGATACCTTAGTTGCTGTTTTCGATAATATCACCAATATTGAAGAAATCGAAAAAGAACATCAATTAATGGTATATCCAAATCCAGCCACCAGCTACATCAATGTGGATTATATGCTCCCTCAATCTGCCAATGTGCGTATTGAGTTACAATCTTTATTGGGCCAAGAGGTGATTGGTTTTAATAATTATGAAGGAAAGCGTGCGGCAGGACATCATCAACAAGTATTGCCTTTGAGTGAAAATATCGCTTCGGGTATGTATTTATTGCATATTCAAATTGATGAGGCTACTATTGTCAAGAAAGTGAAGGTGATTAAATAAACATAAGTCATGAGTATTGGGTAGTGAGTATTGAGACAAAATCAATACTTATTACCCACTACTTTTTACTCAAAATCCGACCCAACTCTGCCAAATTTTCCTTTTCATCAAAAATGGCTTCTATCTTTATTTTAAATCCTTTGATAGCCTTACATTCAAGCATTCCCTGCTTAGCTTTCAATATTAATTCATATTTTTTTTGTCGAGTCAATCTATATTGTTCAACTACTTGTTTTACTGGATCTATCAGCCAATATTCAAGCACCCCATGCAATTGATAATCTTCAAATTTCACGCCTCTATCATTAGCCGCAGTGCCTTTTGATAATACCTCCACTACTAGATCAGGAGCTGGAAATAAGCTTTGTCCTTTTTTAAATTCCTTGGATTTAGCTATTTCAAAAAAACAAATATCAGGCTCATAATCATTTCTAGTAAGAGCAATCATGATTTTTTCATAGCCCACATAACCTAACTGATGCTTGCTAACATAAGTGCTGATTAAACGACTAAGCCAAACTGATACATCATTGTGCTCCTTTTTTACAGGCGAATGTATAATAATCTCCCCATTAATAAACTCGGCTTTTTCGTATTCAGTAATATCATTGTAAAACTGCTGTCTACGCTTTATTTCTTCTTTTAGATGCTCATTGGCCTCATTCAATATTATAGGCGCATCGGGGCGAGATAACAAATCCTTGATTAATTCTTTATGTGATAATGATAACATAAATCTCATTTAAAGTTTTATAACAACAATTTAAGCGTTTTAAGCATAAATTGCTACTTTTTATCAAATTTTAGTATTTTTACGCTTCAAAAATTAGAATACATGAAAAATTTAATTTACCTATTAATTTTATGCACCTTCTTCGCTTGCCAATCAGAAAGCAAGACTGATGCAACAGCCAAAACAGATAATAAAGCAGCAACTAAAACAGCTCCTACTGCTCCAAAGAAAAAACCAGCAACAATTGCTAATCCTAACGAAAAGAAAGCTAGCTTAGTAAAATGGGTGGACATTAATGATGTACAAGCAGCCATGAAAAAGGACAAAAAATACGTCCTAATGGATGTCTACACAAACTGGTGTGGTCCTTGTAAAATGCTGGACAAAATGACTTTCTCTGATCCAGAAGTTGCTAAAATCATGAACGAAAAGTTCTATCCAGTAAAATTCAATGGCGAGCGTGGTGAAGAGGTAAATGTAAATGGAAAAACATTCAAAAATCCTAATTTCGACCCCAATAAGGTCAATAGAAGAAATAGTATGCACGAATATACTCGTTCTTTAGGTATCCGTAGCTACCCAAGTATGTTGATCATGGACGAAAACATGAAGGTAGTACACCAAATCAGAGGCTTCAAAAAAGCGCCTCAAATGATTGCGGCAATGAATAGATTCTTAGAGAAAAATTCGTAGTTGGTGAATTGGTGTATTAGTCGATTAGTATATTAGGTATTGCTTAAATGTACTAATTACAAAAATAAGCTAATTCAACAATAGAAGAATAGTGTATTAGTATATTAGGCATTGGTTTTTAAAGGAATTAACCAATTAACTAATATACCAATACACTATTTAACTATTATTTGGGCGGCTTAATCCAGCTATTCGCTCTTATGTGGCT
>JAHDDN010000519.1 GCA_020629335.1 Chitinophagales bacterium
TGGCCCGAAGGGCAGACAAGTATGCCTTAGTGGAGTAGCTGCTGAATAGCTGAGTAATAGCGGACAGCCCGACCCGATTATTTTTTTATCGAATTTGTAGGGGCGGACCTATGTGTCCGCCCATTGGACCGAAGGTCGATAGAGCAAGTCAAAAAAATAATCGGGGCACGCCCAAATAATTTTTCAGCTCCAAAGATAGGTTTTTATGCTAAAATTTGAATCGCATTTGTACTTTTAGTTCTGATTTTGTGGGGCCATCAATTTCTTCATCACCAGAGCTGACAGTATTTCTGTTGGCGTAATAGGTTTGGGAGAATCGCAGCCAGAAAGTAAGATTGCGAGATGCTTCCCATTTGGTGAGTAGATAGTAGCGGCTGCCTTGATAAAAGTAGGCAGAATTATTCGGGAAATACAGGACGTCATTTTCGTATGCGAAGATACGAGTATCATAAGAGTCGGTATCAAATAATGCAAATCGGGCATCGAAAGAAAGTGGTAGATTGGCTGGGTTATATTTGATATCTTGGTAAAGACTGAAGCCTCTATCATCGAGATCTAATTGATCCATCGTGAGTTGAGAAAACTCGCAACGGGTTCGCAGCGTAACTTGGCTACTCACTCGGTATTGGATGTGATAACGCAGTGAACGCTTGCGGCCCACGACTAAGAAATCGGAGACGGTTTCATTATCGGGTGCATTGATTTCCTTGCGTTCATTTTTGTAACGGAGGTACATTTCAAAGCCTCTTTTGGGCTTGTAAGTTACTTGTGTGAAAAGATCGCTTCCACGCAAAGGTCCATCAGCTCTATTGGTAATCCAAGGCATTTTGTAGACATCAAAATAGGCATCAACGGTGAAGCGTTTGATAGGCTTCATGCTGGCGCCTATATATAGACCTCGTTCATTACTTGGGCGAGTGGCTTCTCCAAAAGCACCAGGTAATATTGTTTGATATTTTTTATCGTAATGGCGGTGTAGGATGGCCATTTTGAGTCGTGCGTCAAAGTTAATCAATATGCTATTTAAGGTAGCAAATCCACCTCTATCATTAACGGCTGTTTCGCCAAAGAAATGAAAATTCTCCCAGACGTATTTATAATTGAATCCATAGTTGAGGAAGCTACTACCATCTGGATAGTAGCGTTGATAAGGTGCAGAACCACTGACTATTTCAGGGCTAAAATGATTATAAGCGACGGTGGCTCCGAAATCAAATTTTCGACTTCGGTAAGCTAAATGTGCTCCACCGCTTTGCCAATCTAATACATTTTTGCTGTTGAGATCAGTAAGGGTACGGTGAAGTCCATCACCGCCCGATGCAGAAGTAGCTTCAATGGGTTCATCTTCAAAGTCGATGGAGTCTTGTTCTGCAATAATGGCTTCGGCAGTAGAGGAGCTAATGATTGTAGCATCTATCTTATTGTAAGATCCGTAAAGCGTTAAGTCCCAACGATTGAGATTGAGTGTAGCTCCAATACCTCTAAAGAAACGATCTTCCCCTACAGAAGTATACTGTTTGAGTACAGGTAATTGTTTTTTGATATCCATAACATAAGGCCCTTTTCGCTGTGCCCTACTCGTCCAAGTGATTAATCCTTGTCCAATATGTACCTGATAATCGCCGATAGCCAAATGCTTGAATGGCCCGACATTTTGCATGAAAAGGTGAGCGGAGTAGAAGTCAAAACCATTCGGTTGAGTGCCTTGAAAGAACTCTTCCCCTTCGTCTTTTTCGGCGGTTAAACCGTAGCTCAAATATCTTTTGTAGGTATGTCTGTATCGTAAATAATATTTATTAGGATCGCCTAAGTATTTAGGAGGAGCAATAGAATCAGCATTGATTTCTCTTTCTTTATAGCCTTTTTTTTCTTCCAATACTCTCGTTAGTCGAAAGAAAAGCTCATTTTTTCCCTTAGTAAATTGATCTAATAAAGGAGGTTTAGGTGTCACTCGATTATTTACCCTGATAAAAGGCTGTAAGAGACGCACATCTTCCTCTGTAAAACTACGTAAGCCCAAGAGTTCATAAATGGTCATTAGGTCGCCATAAATTTCTTTATAAGCTACTAACTCATCCAGTTGATCGGTACTTAGTATCGGTACTAAAGAGTATAATTCTTCATAAGAAGAAGTGTTAATATCATAAGGAGAGTCGATAAGATCATAGAGGTATTGGACATAGGTGTCATCAATATCTTCATCAAATTGCTCAATGATATTTGAGATAATTTCTTCTACTTCAGCTTCTCGATCAGCCTTAATATCTTGTGCATTTGCCAAGGAATAGCCAAGCAAGCCTACTAAAAGGAGCGTATATAAAAGGTATTGCTTCATGCTATTGAATTATAGTGCTTTCGTCTTTTCTTTTGCCAGTCAACTCAAAAAAGGAAATACTGATTTGTGGCGTATAGCCCAATACATTATGATAGCTACCTGCCAAATCAATTTTAAGCTTATTCATATTCACCCCTATTCCAAAATGCGCTAAAGCAGGATCAGTAGAAACGCCTCCTCTTAAATACAAGGCATCTATCAATTGATATTCCACTGCTACTTTGATAATGGCAGGATGAATGATGTTTTTTTCTGCTT
This sequence comes from Chitinophagales bacterium, assembly GCA_020629335.1. Next base: position 2,594 of record JAHDDN010000519.1, read on the forward strand.
CCGCCAATAAGCGTACTTTAGGAACGATTTCATACTCAAAACCCAATTTCACGACAGTTGCCAAATTATCTTCCTTATCATCCGTTAAGCTGATTCGAAGTGGATTATAAATATGAGCTCCTATTTTAAAATCATCGGTAGGTTGATAAACCATTCCAAGCCCAAAAGTGATGGCGCTTTTATTACCATATTCGCCCATACTCAAAGAAAAATAATCAAACTGAGCACCGATGCTAAAGTTTTCTCCTATTCGGCGTCCATAAGCCAAGCTGGCCATTTTTTCATTATAGTCGCTAAAGCCGAAATACTGCACGCCCAAGCCAAAAGTACCTGAATTAGTAGGCAAAGCAAAAGCCGCTCCAGCCAAATTCAAATCTTCTACTAAAAAACGATTCTCCACATAAACCCCCGCCGCAATATTACTCAAATCACTCATGCTCGCAGGATTAGAAAAAACAGCAAAAGGGTCAACAATAGTCACTGAATTTTTAGCCAATCCAGCACTCTGTCCACCAGATATAGTAAGGTCATTCCCCGCCCAAAGCGCAGTTTGTATTAAAAACAGACAAAAACCTAAGTAATATTTTTTCATAGTCCTGTGTTTATCCTTCAATATTACTAAAATGAATGTGTAAATAAAAAATTGAGAGCTAAAGTCTACATAAAATCTTTCTAATTGGTCATTTTATTGCAAATGCTTACTTTTGTAATGAAAAATATTGGGGGCTTCCCCTTCGGGTCGGGCTGTCCGCTATTATGTGGCTGTTCAGCGCCTACTACGCTAAGTGCTGCTTGTCTGCTAAAGCCAGCCATCGCATCACTAAGCTACGTAAGGCACTTCACGGACGCCACATACCGCTACCATCCCTAAGCCAATATGCCCTCAAAGAGTTTGTTCTAAAACAAAATACAATTATGAAAATTTGGAAGGACTACTTAGAAGAAAACAAAGATCGTTTCTTAGAAGAATTATTCGAACTCTTACGCATTCCATCAGTCAGTGCTGATCCTACAAAAAAAGAGGACGTAAGAAAAGCAGCAGAGTATATCTGTGAAAAACTAGAGGCTGCTGGAGCAGATAATGCTCAATTATGCGAAATAGATGGTTATCCCATCGTATATGGTGAAAAACTCATTGATCCAGCTTTGCCAAC
>JAHDDN010000520.1 GCA_020629335.1 Chitinophagales bacterium
TCTCCTAAAAATAGTTAAAAACTATGCCTTATGAGTGGCATTTTTTCTAAAATGTTGCTTAATGTCAATTATGTTGCAAAAATGTGACAATTGGAGAACTTAAGACCGCTTTATAAGAAGAACAGATTATCTATTTGTATGGTTGCCCAATTTATTAAGAATGTAAGGCATTTTACATCATATTTGACATAAACATGACTTTTCAGTCTGAAAAACAGCTCTCCTATTAACACCTTTTATGGTGAATAATTGAAGATAACAAAAGATTGAGGAATAAAGAAGAATTTTCTTATGGTTAATTTATTATTACTTATTAAGTAATGCTAAACAGGTGTTCTTTTGCCTAAAAGAACTTTAATATAGAAGTTGACAAAAAAGAAATGATTGTCATCTGTTGCCATTAATGGAATTCTTTTAAAATAAGTATTGACCATTGCTCCTACTTCAATAGACTTAATATTCTCATCATATTGCGCCCAATCAAAATTGACTCCATACTTAGCTTGAAAACCAGGATAAAACTTTATTTCACTTAATCCATAACTAAAGTTGGAAGCTCCAATAATTCGTTCAAATCTTAAAAAATCTGACGCTGTTTCGTCTGAATATCTAATATTTACTCGCTTTTGAAAAGCCGTTTCAGGATCATCAATCAGCACTTCTAAATAATAAGGTTTTGAGATACCAATAGAAATACCCCCCATCCAAAATGTGGAAACCGCTACTCCACTTTTACGAGCTTTTTCGGTCAACAATTTTCGTTTTCCAAGCCCCAGGTTAATATTATAAAAGTTATGTGTTTTTCCGTATTTAAATGATTTAGAAGGTTGATTTCCTAAACTAATAGTTCCTTGTTCACGCGTCTCCTTAGGATGCTTGATATCCATTAACTCTATCTGATAAAGACGAGTATTATAAAAATCTTTAATATTACCTTTGTTAATAGATGCTCCAAAGCCATTTGTATGTAATTTGAAACCAAAGCTTAACTCTTTATCATAAATGATGTCTTCTGGCTGAGTGCTAGAAGAAGCATTCGTAACTTGAGCAGCAGCTAAGCATGGAATTAAACTAATCAATAATATGAATAATAATCTGCCAAACATTTTTATTTGTTTAGTGAGTTGGAACTAATGAACTCATTTAAAGTTTTTCTGCTGGCTTAGAAAATCGCTAATTTTCCGTATTTCTAAGTTATTTTATCGGCGCGTAGCGCTGCTATGCGCCTCAAAAATGCCTTGAACTACGAAAAATTTGCTGATTTTCAGCGGCATCATAAATCTTTAAATGAGTTCAATGAGTGTGTTAAAATACAATGAAATAAGTTGATTTTTTGTCATTATAAAGGCATACGAGCTACATGATAACAAATTTCTGCTAATTTTACAAGAAAAATATCATGACGTCAACAATAACATATCTCGGTTCTTTAAGAACAAAAGCCATACATCTTCGTTCACAAACAGAGCTAATAAGTGATGCACCTATTGATAATCAGGGGAAAGGAGAAGCTTTTTCTCCAACTGATACTGTTGCAACAGGCTTAGCTAGTTGTATGTTAACGATAATGGGTATCAAGGCTAATCAACATGATTGGGACATTAGTGGCACTACTGCTAGTGTCAATAAGATAATGGCTTCCAATCCCAGAAGAATTAGCGCTATTGAAATTCACATTAAGGTACCCTCCTCGCTAGCAGAAGAAGCTCGTGGCCGCTTAGAGAAAGTAGCTCTTAGTTGCCCTGTTGCAATGAGTCTTCACCCTGATATTGAACAAAAAGTGAGTTTCAGTTATGAATAGATTCTGAACTCATTTAAAGTTTTTCTGCTGGCTTGAAAAATGGCTATTTTTCCGTACTTCTGCGTTATTTTATCGGCCCGTAGCGATGCTATGCACCTCAAAAATGCCTTGAATTACGAAAAATTAGCTCATTTTCAGCTTCATCATAAAACTTTAAATGAGTTCTCTATTCGTAGCTCCTTCTGAACGAATGTAAGTGATCAATTATTATGAAAATACATTTTATCTCCATTGGTGGCACGATAATGCACCAATTAGCGATAGCATTAAGACAAAAAGGGTACCATATCAGCGGATCTGATGATGAGATTTATGATCCTGCGCGTACTAACTTATTGAATCATCAGCTCCTTCCTGCTAAAATGGGTTGGAAAAAGAAAAATATTCATGCTGATTTAGATGCTGTCATATTAGGAATGCATGCAAAAGCTGATAATCCTGAATTGAAAGAAGCACAGCGTTTGGGTTTACCCATTTATTCCTTCCCTCAGTATATTTATGAGCAAGCAGCGAAAAAAAAGCGCATAGTTGTTGGAGGGAGTCATGGTAAGACTACCATTACCTCTATGATCATGCATGTGCTGCAATATTGTAAAAAGGATTTTGATTATTTGGTCGGAGCCTCCTTGCCGAATTTTGATTATAGGGTTAAAATTAGTGATGCTCCTTTAATGGTATTAGAGGGAGATGAGTATTTATCATCAGCTATTCACCGACAACCGAAATTTCATTTTTACCAAGCGGATATTGCCATACTTTCGGGTATTGCTTGGGATCATATTAATGTATTCCCCACTTTTGAGGTTTATGTACAGCAATTTGCTACTTTTGTAGAAAGGATGAAAGCGGGTGGGCATTTGTTTTATTATGGAGCAGATGCTAATCTGAGTCGAATCGTCGCTAAGCATGGAGATCATTTAAAAACTAAGGCTTATTTTACTCCTGACTTCAGGATTAGTGAGTCGCATCTATCTATTAAGGATGGAAAGGATTTAATTGATTTGCAAATTTTTGGGCAGCATAATATCCAGAATATGGAGGCTGCGCGATTGGCTTGTGAGGCTGTCGATATTAGTAAAAAGAGTTTTTATAAAGCGATGCAATCCTTTAAGGGCGCAAGTAGACGTTTGCAAGAGTTGTCTAGCGGGCCTGAGAGAAATGTTTATTGGGATTTTGCCCATGCACCTTCTAAAGTCAAGGCTTCGACTTTGGCTGTCAAAGAGCGTTTCCCAGATAGAAAGTTGCTTGCTTGTTTGGAGCTACACACTTATAGTAGCTTGAATAAGGATTTCTTGGTGCAATATCAAGATACGCTCTCTCCTGCTGATGAGGCAATCGTTTTTTATAATGAGCATACTTTCAAAATCAAGCGATTACCTATATTTAAACAACAAACAGTTAAAAAGTCTTTTAATCACCCTAATTTGCGGGTGTTTACAAAAGCTGAGGCTTTGGCTAAGTATTTGGACAAAAGGAAAGCGAAGAAAGAAAACTTATTAGTGATGACTTCGGGGAATTTGGGAGGAATCAAGCTTGATGAACTGGATAACTGATAAACTGGATAACTGATAAACTGGATAACTGATAAACTGGATAACTGGTAAACTGGATAACTGGTAAACTGATGAACTGGATAACTGGTAAACTGGATAACTGATTAACTGGTAAACTGGTAAACTGGTAAACTGGTACACGGAATAACTGCTTGTTAATTGGTTAGCTGGATTAAATCGCAAATAAAATATATCGGTTAATCGGTTTTTCAGTTATAAAGTTAATCGGTTAAGAACTGGCTTAGGGATGGTAGCGGTATGTGGCGTTCATGATGCGACTTACGGAGCTTAGGTAGACGCAGGCTGGCCCTGCAAGGGCAGACAAGTATACCTTAGCGTAGTAGGAGCAGCATAGCCGCATAAGAGCGGACAGCCCGACGGCTGCGCTTCG
>JAHDDN010000521.1 GCA_020629335.1 Chitinophagales bacterium
GATATAGTTAATGAAGATGATTTGATTGTGAGAGAGAACATAGTATTAGGCACTTCTAATGGGATTGCAAGTACAACAGATCCAAGTTTATCAGGTGCAAGAGGCGTGTTTATTGGAGATGCAGGTTCTATTTTAGATAATGATAATCAGGCATTAAATTTTGTTGGAAGAGAGAGCATAAAGTTTTATACCAATGAAGCCACTAGTGCGGCTGAACCCATGACGATTAATACAGAAGGACAAGTATTAATTAATACAGATATAGCACCTACAGATACTAGCTATAAATTAGCAGTAGCAGGAAAAATGATCTCTGAGGAAACAAGAGTAAGACTTCAAGCGGATTGGCCTGATTATGTATTTGGGCCAGAATATGAGTTGACCCCACTAGGGGAGTTGGAAAGTCAAATAACAGAGTTAGGTCATTTGCCCAATATACCTTCAGCAGAGGATATTCAAACTGATGGCTTAGCATTAGGAGAAATGAAAGTCAAACAATTAGAAAAAATTGAAGAGCTGACGATTTATATGATAGAGATGGATAAAGCTATCCGATTATTAGAGGAAGAAAATGAAGCCTTGAAGCAAGCTCTTAATCCTTAATTATAAACAATCTTAAAAAAAATAATGATGAAAAATTTAACAATAAAAATATTTTCGATCTTTATACTTTTTCAATTTATACATATCCATGTTTTCGCTCAAATTGGGGGAGGAGATTTGTCAGACGATAAATTCAAAATCAATGCAGACGGAGATACTTATACAGATGTGGGGGAAAGAGTACTAATTGGTTATTCCTCAGAACCCAATGCCAGCCCCAATGATGATTTATTAGTTAGGGAGAATATGGTTGTGGGGACTTCTAGAGGGATTGCAGGTACTACGCTTACTGGCTTAGATACAGGGAGAGGTTTGTTTTTTGGAGATGCTGGCTGTATTCTAGATTTTCCTAATACTGAGACTTTAGATGTCGTTGGTAGAGATAATATTAGATTTATGGTAGATGAAAAAAGTGGTGTGGTGAAAATAGCTATGTATATTAATGTAAATGGTCAGGTGGGTATTAATGGTGGTACAACAGACACCGACTACAAACTAGCTATAGGAGGAAAAATAATAACTGAAGAAGCAAAAATCCGATTAGTAACTGACTGGCCAGACTATGTGTTTGAGCCTGAATATGAATTGACTCCCTTAGCAGAGTTAGAAAGTCAGATATCAGAATTGGGCCATTTACCTAATATGCCTTCTGCGGAAGAAGTGGCTGAAGAAGGAATCTTATTAGGGGAGATGGATGCTAAAATTTTAGAAAAAATAGAAGAGTTAACCCTACACCTAATAGAAATGAATAAATCAGTCAATAAGCTGAAGGAAGAAAATCAACGCTTGAAAAAGCAGTTGAAAGAGAAAAATTAAGACTAAAATTATAACACCTATAAAACATAAAACATGAAAATTTTAAAATTATTGATATTAATGAGTGCTGCTTTTTTGGTGGCAGGCGATTTGTTTGGGCAAACAGATGCTATTGTTACGCCTGGTGATGGCTTGAAGTATTCGAGAGATACTAATGAATGTAGAATTGATTATTATGACGATGGTGGTGGTGTTCCCGACCATCTTTTCTTTCAAATAACTAATAATGAAAATGGTAGCGATGTATCCAACTCAATCATTATGACATCTAGTGGGCAATTAGTTATAGGATCAAGCGAACCATGTGAAGGCTTTAACCTAGATGATTATGGAACAGAAGCTTCTTTAAGTGAGTATAAAATCATAGTAACTGACGGAGAGGTTGCTCAATATGGATCGACTACTTGGAATACTCTTTCAGACAGAAGATTGAAAAAAAATATTATTCCTTTAAATAATAGTTTAGAATCAATTAAAAAAGTAAAGCTATATGAGTATGAGTATAATGGAAAAGCGGGAACACCAGTAAATAAAAAATATTATGGAGTAATGGCTCAAGAAATGCAGAGAATACTACCAAGTACTGTAAAGTCATTTAAAACTAGGTTAAATCAACGAGATAAAGAGGATACAGAAGTATTAGCATTTAACCCTAATGACTTATTTTTTTTGACAGTTAATGCAACTAAAGAGTTAGCTTTTGCATTAGATGAAAAAAATCAAGAATTACAAATAGCAGAAGAGGCTTTAGTAGAATTACAAGATCAATATGATGCTTTATCTTTAAGAATAAGTGATTTGGAAAGTAAGCTAAATTTAATGGTTAAGATGGAATCTTTAGAAAATCATAAAAATGATTATAAAGTTATATTGGCTCAATCATCCGTATTAATGCAAAATATTCCTAATCCTACAATGGGGGCAACGATTATTCCTTATTTTGTTTCTAAAGAAGCAAAAGAGGCCCGCATTATCATTAATGACTTTAATGGAAGAGTTATTTTGGAACAGGAGATCCAAAATACAGGAGATGGAGAATATTATTTAGATTTAAATAGATTGAATTCTCAAAGTGGAAACTTCAATTATTCATTAATAGTTGATGGTGTAAAGATAGATACTAAAATCATCACCTTTAAGAGGTAATAAAGATATTGCAGTAGAAGCCAAGCTTCTACTGCAATATTGTATTATGCGGAGGTTATAATAAGATTTGTCGTAAATATAATTGGTTGTGCTATTAATGGCCTAAATGAATAGTGTGGTATTTTAATGTGTTTTTAGGATGAAGTTAAAGGGGAGCCAAGCTATCATTTTCGTAAATTTCTTGGGGAGTTTTATTAACTATTTTACTATAAGACCAATAAAGGAGTTCTTCTAAAGCTTGTGGTCTCATTTCTTGTTTTGATTTAAAGATGTTATAAACTATAGAGTAAAAACCCTTAAATATTATTAGGCTTTCTTGCTTAGATGTAGCTTTAATTAGTTTTAAAAAGAATTTCTTGACCTCTTTTTCAAATACCTGCTCTTTTTTGTCCAATAATTTCCTTGTTGATTCAAACTGATTTTGTAATAATCCATTCTCTATATCATAGTAAATAGCTAATTGTAATATTCGACTTGCATGAATAATATCTCTTGATGTCTCATGACTTTCAAAATCATTGAGTAATCGATTTAACCAATTATTTGCTTTATTAAGATTGCCTGTAAACCAATAAACTATTAAAATGTTATAACAATAAGCTATTAATCTTTTTGTGTATATGTTTTTGGATAATAAAATCCAATTTCCCTCTATTTCTTTTATCAAATCTAAAGATTTACTAAATTGCCTTTTACCTAAATAATATCTTAAGCCCAAAAAAGATAAAGTATTTAATGAAAATACATCCATATTTTGAGCATCATTTTTAAGTAATTTTTTTAGTTTTTCAATTATTATATCTGAATTTTCTATATTCTCTTTTGCCTGACACATTATCAAAGAATTGCAAAGAGCATATTTATATTGAAATTTATTTAATGGTTTTTCTTCTTCTTGAATTTTAACTAAGATATCAGAATGATAATAAGCTAACTTATAATTTCCATTAACCTTGTTTATTATGCTCTTAATATAATGTAACTTTTTTAAAGAATTTAAGGTCAATAAATACTCATTAGAGTTTAATAATTTGTTTTTTGAGATATTTAATAATTCATTTCTGTCCTTTTCTTGACGAAATTTAACATCTCTTTTATGAGTTAAGTATATTTTTTCTTTAATCCCCCCCAACTCATACTCATCATTCAACTGCTTCACATAGCCTTCCTTTTT
>JAHDDN010000034.1 GCA_020629335.1 Chitinophagales bacterium
ATTTATTATCAAACAACAAATAAAATATTCATTTTTAAACAAAACAAATTTTAATAAAAACTATAAACACTTAACAATCAAAACAAAAAATCACAAATAAAAATCTATCAACCAACGAGAACAAACAACAAAAATTACCTTATTTGCAATGTTTAACACTAAAATACAAAAGACCCGACATTAAAAAATGCCAAGCCTTTTATCTTTTTCTATTACTTTTTTACCACCAAAAACCTTTCTCAGGATCAGTCTTCACCTCTTTACTGAAGGGGACTTTTAGTTGATAAAGAATATCCTCATCTCGGGAATCATCTAAAGCATCCAAGCCGTAGACTACTTGTTTAGGATCTTCATAGACCATAGTACCACCGAATCTATCCCAAAGGGAAAAGATATTTCCAAAGTTGGTGTCTGTCCAAGGGCGCTCGAAGTGGTGGTGGAATTTGTGCATGGCTGGTGTTACAAAAATATAGCTGAGCGCTTTATCTAATGCTTTGGGTAGCTCTATATTAGCGTGAGTGAAGTAAGTAAAAAATACCGTTAGCATACGGTAGAATATGTAAAAAGAGAATGGAATCCCAAAGATGACTATAGCAAGCAAAGCAAATATCTCTCTGGTTACGTAATCACCTGGATGGTGACGGGTAGCCGTCGTCGCATCTACATGAGTATCACTATGGTGGATCATGTGGAAGCGCCACATCCAAGGCACCCGATGTAAGAATCGATGAACGATATATTGAGCAAACAAATCTAAGACCATCACAGAGATAAGCAATTCCACCCAGATAGGTAAGCTAACTAAATGAAGCAAACCAAACTGATTATCTACTAACCAGATAAATATACCGACTGTGGCTAAACCAAAGAGGAGGTTAATAATAAGATCCGAAGCTAAGAAGACCATATTGACTCCTATGTGCTTGAGTTTTTTGTAATCAAAATTTTTCAAGGGCTTGATGGCTTCGCCTATCCAGTTAAACGATAGGCATAGAAATACCCAGCCTAACTTTTGGGCGGGCGACATATTTTCGAAGAATGCTAAGAAAGCTTCCATAGTGTTTGCTTTTTCTGTAAAGATAAGTTACTCTTAGGAATTTAACAAAGGCTGAAATGGATTGTTTATTTAGATATCTTGGTTAAAACGTTCCAGCCTTATTCAGTTTAAAAGTTAAAAAATTAGGGAAGCCCCAAAATAAAAAAGGCCACCTCCTTTATTGGGAGATGGCCTTTTTTGTTTTAGTATTCCTTTTTATCTCATTCTTTGTCCGTCTTGATAAACAACGATGAATGAATCATAGAAGCCTCTTGATTGTGCTTTTGATCTGATTTCTTCTGCTGTTTGACGATCTCCGTATGGGCCTAAGACTACTTTGGTTAAGCCGTCTTGGTATTCTGTTTCTACAAAACCTAAGTCATTTAAGACTTGGTATTTGCCCATATCAGGTGCCGTTGCTGAAGCTACTAACTGTACTTTAAATTCTGTACCTGCTGGGTAAGATTCTGTACTTGTTGTAGTACTTCCACTATCCGTATAAGTGTAAGTATTATCGTTGCTTGTACTTGTACCATCATCAAAATAAGTTGGACTCTTATAATCATTATCGTAGTAAGAACCACCATTATCATAAGTTGTAATTGGTGTAGTGCTTGGTTGTTGAGTAATACCAAAACCGAAATAACGAGGAGAACTATGAATCACTCTATTGTTGTAAGCTACAATTTTGAATTCTGTTCTTCTGTTTTCTTGGTGCTTAGTATCGCTACAAGAAACGCCATCGGCACATTCGTTGACTAATTGTTGTTCGCCATATCCTCTCGCAATCAAACGCTCATTAGTAATACCTTTATTGGCTAAGTATTCTACTGCTGAATTAGCTCTTCTTTGTGATAAGTTATCATTATACGAGTTGGTTCCTCTACTATCTGTATGTGAGCTAAGCTCTACTGTGATACCTGGATTTTGGTATAAAAACTCTACTAATTTTTTTAATTCTGGCTGTGCATCCGTACGGATAGTTGCTCTATCAAAATCGTAGTAGATGTGATTCAATGTGATATTGTAATCTTCTTTTAGGATCTCTGTGATATCCAAACCACCTGTTGTTCCTGTATTGCCGCCATAAGTGTTTCCACCATTATTGCCATCGCCATAAGTATTTCCTCCATTATTACCACTACCATACTCTGAGCCATCATTAAGACCGCCTGTACTATTTCCTGAACCATCTAAGTTATTCTCAGAACCTTTACCAGTGGTATTATCTGTTAACTCTTCTGGAATCACTCGTACTTCAAAGTCGGTCGGAATATTCTTCATTAAGTCAGAAGAACAGTCGATGCCTTTAGTTGAGATATTTTTAGAAGCGGTTAAGATATATTGACCCGAAACAAATACTACATAATCTGTATCTGCATCCACATCAAAGTTATAACTACCATCTAATGCTGTCTCTACTGATTTTTCAAAATTCGTTTCAGAGTTGACCAATCTAACTGTTAAGCCTTCAATTGGTTCTCCTGTTACCTTATCAGTAACGACACCTGTGATGTTACACTTATCAGCCATACCACCTGCCCCTGGGCAGATAGGTACTCTAACCTCTACTCCTGAGTTATTAGAACCGATAGTTGCTACTTCTTGGCTACCTTCTTTATAGTTAGCTTTAGAAGCTGTCACTTCATAAGTTTTACCTTTAGCAACAGGGAAGCTAAATGAACCATCTGTAGAAGTGGTCATTTCTTGCATGATCACTCCATTTTCAACTAATTGAACAATGGCATCTTCGATAGGTTCTTGATTTTCACACTCTACTACTAAACCTTCAATTTTGAATGTTTGCTTAGTGAAAGCATAAATATCATCGTCTCCTTTACCACCGGCTCTATTAGAAGAGAAGTAACCTAATTTATCTTCTCCATTAATAATAAAACCGAAATCATCCGAATTAGTATTAATTGGGTAACGCAAGTTTTGTGGAGGTGTCCAGTTAGCATTCTCATTTTTAGAAGAGAATATATCTAAACCACCTAAACCAGGTAAGGCATCAGAGGAGAAGTATAGTGTTCCATCTTCCGCCATAAAAGGAAACATCTCACGGCCTTCTGTATTGATTTCTGGACCTAAGTTTTCAGGTTCCCCCCATTCATCACCTGTTTTATAGCTGACATATACATCTGTCTCTCCATAGCCACCTGGCATATCAGAGATAAAGTATAAGGCTTGACCATCTGGGCTTAAGGTTGGGTGTCCAACAGAGTACTCATCATTGTTAAATGATACTTCTCTTACATTGCCCCATTTTTCTCCTGCCCATTTGGCTTCATAAATTTTTAATTTAATGACTCCCTCAGAATCTTTTCCTTTTCTTCCTTTATTGAAGTTATCTCTAGTGAAATACATAGTAGTATAATCACTATTGAAAGTAACTGTCCCCTCATGCATCCAAGTATTGAGATCGCCTTTGAATGGTTTTGGGTTAGTCAAGAAAGAAGGATCTTCTTCATCTTCTCTTTCACTTTCGTAAAGATCAAGGAAAGGCTTACCTGTCCAGTTATAGATTTTGTCTTTGAACTGCATGCCTCTCGCCGAAGCAAATACAACTCCATCTTTATAGAAAGAAGGACCAAAATCTGATTCAGAAGAATTGACTCCTAAGTTAGTAATCGTATAGATATTAGGATCCGTTAGGAAATAATCCGCCATCTCACAAGCCTCTACTTGACGTAGACCTCTTGAATCGGCTGGGACTATTTGAGAATACTCTAAGAACATTTGCTTAGCATCCTCAAATTTGCCATTCGCCTTTAACGAATATCCATAATATAATTTGTGTTCATCCTCGCTTTCGCTTAGATCAATTACCTTTTCATACCAATACTCCGCATCTAATGGTCGATTCATCAAACGATAGCATTCCGCTAACTTGATTTTTGCTTCTGCAATATCTTCCTTAGAAAGAATTTTCTTATACTCTTCAGCAGCATCGGGGTAAGAAAAGCGCTCAAACAGCTTATTTGCTTTTCGCAAGCGACTATCTTGCGCATTAACATTAATGGCACTTGCCAAGATTAAAACTGAGAGAATTAACAGTAAACGATTGAATTTCATGTCTTCCCTATTTTTTCATTATTATTTCCATATACAAAGTTAAAACTGTTTAAGAGTTAACCTACCTAATCATTAAAGGTGAATGATTTTTCACCCTTAAGAAAGCTATTTTTTAATTCATTGATGCACATTTGCACACTACTTCAAAACATGGCAAAAATAGTACCAACTATGGGTTCTTATATCGCAATAAAGGAAGTAATACTTCAGCCAAGTACATATTTTGGTCATCAAAATAAAAATTATTGTAATCTAATAAAGACTGATTAACAATTGCGCCAGCTTCATTATTAATATTTTGAAGACATTTATAATAATTTTTAAAATTTTTTCAAAAAAAATTATTTGGACGACTCTACATATGGAGATAAAACTATATTATTGATGGAATTTACGCCATTTCCGATTTAAATGCAACACATTATTTTTTGGACACTCCTACTTAAAGCCATTCATATGATAAGAATTCACCCTCTAATTTAAAAACAAAATATTGAACTTTATCTTAACTTTGCAAGTTCTTTGAATTTAATAGTGATGATTAAGTAGTTGAAGGTAACTATTCGTGCATTCTTGATGAGCTTATTTTTAGCTTAGACAAGGCGGTTTTCGCCAGTAATAGCAGGGCTATTGCTAAGAAAAGCAACGCAGGATAAGCTAAAAAGAGGCCATCAGAACTGCCGAAATAATTAACTTTAGCTACTTAACTATCATTACTAGCGTTTTTTAATATAAAAAAATCAACGATGACCTTAAGTGATCAGGAGCGAGTAAGGCGGGAAGCCCTACAAAGCATTATTGATATGGGGATCGATCCATATCCAGCAGAAGCCTTTGAAGTTAATGCTTATTCTAAAGATATTAAACAGAATTATTCGGAAGAAGCCAAGAATTACCAAGAAGTAAGCCTGGCTGGCCGAATCATGATGAAACGTATCATGGGAAAGGCTTCTTTTGCAGAGCTTCAAGATTCACAAGGGCAAATACAACTTTATGTTAATCGAGATGAAATTTGTCCTGACGAAAATAAAGACCTTTATAACAAACTATTCAAAAAGCATTTGGATAGAGGTGACTATATCGGTGTGAAAGGATATGTATTCACCACTAAAATGGGAGAGATAACTGTACATGTCACTGAATTCACCTTATTGAGCAAAAGCTTACGTCCACTGCCTACTATCAAAGAGAAAGATGGAGAACTATATGGTTCTTTCACCGATCCTGAGTTAAGGTATCGTATGCGTTATGTAGACCTCGCAGTCAATGCTGATGTAAAAGCTACTTTCATCAAACGAACGCAAATGATCAATGCCATGCGTCAGTTTATGAATGACCATAAATACTTAGAAGTCGAAACACCTATTCTTCAGCCTATATATGGGGGTGCTTCTGCTCGTCCATTCAAGACACACCACAATGCATTAGATACTAATTTCTATATGCGTATCGCCAATGAGCTATATTTAAAGCGATTAATAGTAGGCGGTTTTGATGGCGTATACGAGTTTGCTAAAGACTTCCGTAATGAAGGTATGAGCCGTTTCCACAACCCAGAATTCACCATGATGGAGCTTTATGTTGCTTATAAAGACTACTACTGGATGATGGATTTTGTGGAGGCAATGCTAGAATATGTAGCCATACAAATGCATGGCACACCAGAGATTCAAGTTGGCGAACATATGATCAGTTTCAAACGCCCTTGGAAAAGATATACTATGTATGAAGCCATCGAACACTTCACAGGCGTAGATATCTCCGAAATGGACGAAGAAGCTATGAGAAAAACAGCAAAGGAACTACACGTACCTATAGATGATACAATGGGTAGAGGAAAATTAATCGACGAAATCTTTGGCGAAAAATGTGAACACCTCCTCATTCAGCCTACTTTCATTACTGATTATCCAGTAGAAATGTCTCCTTTAGCCAAAAAGCATCGTAGCAAGCCTGGCTTAGTGGAACGTTTCGAAGCCATCTGTAATGCAAAAGAAATTTGTAATGCATTCTCTGAGCTAAATGACCCAATTGATCAAAGACAAAGATTTGAACACCAATTGGAATTAGGCAAAAGAGGTGATGACGAAGCAATGGTTTTAGATGAAGATTTCTTACGTGCTTTAGAGTTCGGAATGCCGCCAACCTGTGGTATAGGAATCGGAATTGACCGCTTAGCAATGGTCATGACTAATTCACCATCTATTCAGGATGTTCTTTTCTTTCCGCAAATGCGCCCAGAAAGTACACAGAATCAGGAGGATAGCGAAAACGTCTAAATTCTGAACAAATTTATTTTCAAAAAAGTGTAACTTTTAGATTAATCAGTGCGTCTAACCAATACTAAAATGATAAAGTTAGACTTTTGTTGCTTTAGTATCTAAAAATAGCATTTGAGAAAGTGCACCCTTATATACCCAATAACGTTTGACTTTATATAACCCAATTTCAATGCTAAGGACAAGCAAACATTCCTCAAATATGTTTACTCGAAATTAGCCATTACCCATTTTTAAAATTGTATATCATGAACTTTATTACAAGATTAGTTACACGCGTTTCACATAGACAACCATTATTGTTTAATAACAAACGCCGTAGAGCATTTAACCCAAGAGGTTAATAGCTTCTAACACTTAAAGAATCAGCCCTTACTGCCCAACGGTAGTAAGGGCTTTTCGTTTTACAATAGGCGACATAAAGCCCACTTTCCCATACTTTCCTAGCAAACATTAGCCATCAAAATACTAATTTGGGGCTTCCTCTTTTTAATTTTTCATCGGATCGTAGGGGCGCTACCTATGTGTGCGCCCTCCGATGAAAAATTAAAAAGAGTCGGGCTGTCCGCTATTATGTGGCTATACTGCTCCTACTCTGCTAAGTGCTGCTTGTCTGCTAAAGCCAGCCTGCGCATCACTAAGCGCCGTAAGTCACAGCATGACCGCCACATACCGCTACCATCCCTAAGCCAATTAAGTCTATTAGTATTTATTTTTTCAGTTGGAGTTACATTTATAACAAATAAATTGAAAGCGAACATATACATTGCAATATTCGTTTTAAAGTGAGTTAGCAAATTAGTAATCCAATTACCAATAGACTAATTTACCAACATACTAATTACTAATAGACTAATATACCAAATAATGAAAGACAATAAAATCCAATGGAACCGTCGCCAATTCCTTGATTTTTTAGGAAGAGGCTCTATGATAGCAGCAGCAAGCCCACTTGTAGGAATGAATATCGCTTGTACCACTACTAAAAACCAAGTGTTAGGAGCCTTTCCCATTAAAGGGGTAGCACCAGACACCAACGATGACATCAGCCTATCGGAAGGCTTAGATTACAAAGTACTAGTCAAATGGGGAGAAGCCATTAACGACAAAGAAACATTTGGTTTTAATTGCGACTTCACCCAATATATACCTTTAGATGGAAAAAAAGACGAGGGCATCTTATGGGTCAATCACGAATACACCAGCCAGACATTTGTTAGTCAAGTAGCTCCTGATACCCCAAAAACCAAAGAACAAGTCATTAAAGAGATGCAATCAGTAGGTGGTAGCCTCATCAGAATCAAAAAAACAGACAGTCAATGGAAATTAGTCCCCAATGACGAATACAACCGTCGTTTAGATGGCTTAAGTGAAATTCCAATCATATCAGAACGACCCATCGTAGGATCAACTACTGCCATCGGTACTTTCGCCAACTGCTCAGGTGGATTGACTCCTTGGGGAAATATACTCACCTGCGAAGAAAACTATGATATGTTCTATGGAGAAAGAGATTTCTCTACAGGTGCACCAAGAGCAATCGCCTATAACAGCTACTACAAATGGGAAAACTTCTTCGATCATCCTCCAGAACACTACGGCTGGGTAGTAGAAGTCAACCCACTCACTGGCGAAGCTAAAAAACTAACAGGATTAGGCCGCTGCGCCCATGAATGTGCTACCGTATTTCAAGCAGCAGACGGCAGATGCGTCGTCTATACAGGAGATGACGCCAATGATGAATGCTTATATAAATTCATTGCTGATGAAGTAGGAAGCCTCGAAAAAGGCAAATTATACGTTGCTAATATAGAATCTGGCAAATGGCTTTCACTCAATTATGATGATCAAGCCATCCTAAGAGAAAAATTCAAAGATCAAACAGAGATTTTAATCAGAGCAAGAGAGGCGGCCAAATTAGTCGGTGGAACACCTTTAGATCGCCCTGAGGATATAGAAATAGATCCTAACACTAAAGCAGTGATAGTAGCTCTCACAAATAATAAACCCAAAGGAAGATACTTCGGACACCTACTTAAATTAGTAGAGAAAGACAATGACCCACTATCCATGGAATTTGAATCTTCTACTTTCTTAGCAGGTGGAGAAGAATTGGGCTTTGCCTGCCCTGATAATTTAGCCTTTGATCCTAAAGGAAACCTCTGGTTTACAACCGATATATCAGGCTCTTCCGTAGGAGTTGACCCATACATTCCATTTGGTAATAATAGCTTATTTGTGGTTCCTTCTAAAGGAAAAAATGCAGGTCTACCTATTAGGGTGGCAACCGCTCCTGTTGATGCAGAATTTACAGGCCCCTGCTTCTCCCCTGATGGAAAAACATTATTCCTTTCTATCCAACACCCAGGTGAACAATCAACGGGATTGGATAACTTGACTAGTCATTGGCCAGATGGTGGGGATAGTATTCCAGCCCCTTCAGTTGTCGCCATTCAAGGAAAAGCATTGGATGAATTAATGAAATGGGGCTAATTATTCCTTAATAATGTACGATAGTGGAATACATTTTGCAGTCAAATGCTTGCTTAAAGACAATAAAAAAACAATACTTAGTACACGATTCTTTAGTGTTTCTTGTTATTGTATTGAACTCATTTAAAGTTTTATGATGTAGCTGAAAACTTTAAATGAGTTCATTAAGTCGATTGATATGAATTAGGGCAATATGCCCTTTAGGAGAATAATTTTGATAATTAAAATCAATAAAAGTGCAGAGAGATAGTTCATTTATTCCACATAAATTCAAGGGAATGAAAGTTTATGGCTCCAGTGAATGGTTAGCTAATAAACGCAAAAAGTATAGACGAGTTTATGATAAAACTGAAGCCACTTACGTCTATTGCGAAATTTCCTTTTACAACAAACTATATGATGAGGAAGATTGGAATCTCAAGCTCAATCTGAAAGCCTTTGCTCTAAGAAGTGACGGGAAGAAAGAGCTGTGTAATATCCCTATTGATAAAGATGTCAGTAAGAACGATCATATTGTGTACATCCGTGAAGGATGGGGAAATAAAAAGAAAGCCAATTACTGGAAAGAAGGCTCCTATATTTGGGAAGCTTATATTGGTGAAGAACTTATAGGTTTTACTAAGTTCCATATTATAGATGGAGGAATTGTCACGGAAGATCACAATCCTTATTACAAGATCGAATCTATTAAGTTATTTGAAAGCTCTGATAAGAGTAAGCCTTTAGAAGATAGAGTTTACTACAAAACTTTTGATAGCGCTGATTCTCGCTTCGTATTTGTCGAATTTAATTTTCAGAACTTACTCAAAGAAAAGGATTGGCATTGTGAACTATTCTTTAATTTCTATAATGATGCTCGACAATTAAAAGGAGAAACGATAGAGCTAAAGCAAATCAAAGCAGGTACAGAGACTTTCACCATTACCTCTGGATGGGGTTCGGAAACAAAAGGAACCTGGTTCCATGATAATTATACCGTTGAAATTGTATTTATGGACAAACTAACTGCTATCCTTCCTTTTGAAATTGGGGATGGATTTGTGGAAGGTATGAATGAAGCCTATTTGCCCGATGCTACTGGTAGTACTGTTGTAAAGCGGACTATAGAGACAGAGCAATCCTTTGAGGAAGTCATGAAAGAGCTGGATGCATTGATTGGCTTAGATGGTATCAAAACCAAAATCAAGGAATACGCAGATTATCTCAACTTCTTGAAAATTAGAGAAGAGAAAGGATTTGAAGATGGTCAACAAATTGACCTTCATGCGGTATTCACAGGTAATCCAGGAACGGGTAAAACAACCGTTGCTAAATTATTAGGAAAGATATATTACAATCTTGGACTTCTCTCTAAAGGACATGTCCATGAAGTGGATAGGGCGGATTTAGTAGGCGAGTATATTGGGCAAACTGCTCCTAAGGTAAAGGCAGCCATTAAGAAGGCAAGAGGTGGAATCATGTTTATTGATGAAGCTTATAGTTTAGCTCGTTCTAAGGATGATCCTAAGGATTTTGGGCGTGAGGTCATCGAAATATTGATCAAGGAAATGTCTGATGGTACTGGAGACTTAGCAGTCATTGTAGCAGGTTATCCTGCGGAAATTAAGACTTTTATTGAGTCTAATCCAGGAATGCATTCTCGTTTCACCCATTGGTTTGAATTCCCTGACTATACTCCACAGGAGTTGGGAGAAATATCTGTCTTTACTGCTGATAGACAAAATGTGAGTTTAAGTACTCAGTCTAAGGCATTCCTATATGACAAGATCGTCGAGTCTTACCGTACTCGAAATCGTTTCTTTGGAAATGCCCGATACGTTAATCAGTTGATTAAGGAAGCAAAGATCAATTTAGGTATTCGCATTATGAAGGAGGAAAATCCTCGTGCCTTATCCAAGGAGGAGCTTTCGACTTTACGAATAGAAGATTTCGAAAAATTATTCGAAAAACGCAAAAAGATTTTGCCAGATATTCCTATTGATGAAGATTCATTAAAAGCTGCATTGACGGAATTGAATGATATGATTGGTTTGGCTAGTGTCAAAAAAGATATTGAAGAACTGGTCAACTTGGTTCGTTTCTATAAAGAAGAAAAAGAAGAGGTGTTGAATCGCTTTTCTCTTCATACAGTATTCATCGGTCATCCAGGAACGGGTAAAACAACAGTCGCTCGTATTATCGCCAAAATATACAAGTCCTTAGGTGTACTTGAAAGAGGCCATTTGGTCGAAGTGGATCGTCAGAGTTTAGTGGCTGGTTATATTGGTCAAACGGCTATGAAAACGGCTGAAAAGATAGATGAGTCAATTGGTGGCGTCTTATTTATTGATGAAGCTTATGCACTTTCTCAAAGAGGCAGCAATGATTTTGGACAGGAGGCAATAGAAACACTACTCAAGCGAATGGAAGATCAAAAAGGAGAGTTTGCGGTCATCGTAGCAGGTTATCCTAAGAATATGAAAACCTTCTTGGATTCTAATCCTGGGCTGAAGTCTCGATTTGATCGAGTATTGACCTTTGAAGAATTCAATGTGGAGGAGTTGATGGAGATTACGGTGGCCATGTTTAAAGAGCATAAACTCAAGGTTCAAGCAAAAGCAATCAAGCAATTAAGAGAATATTTCACCTACCTCCACAATGTTCGAAATGAATATTTTGGTAATGGTCGTGTGGTAAGACAAACGATTTCTGAGGTGATTAAATTACATAATTTGAGAATCGCTAAGATCGCTCAAAAAGATCGAACCCCTAAAGTTAGAAATACTATTACTTTTGATGATGTCAAAGATTTTAATGAAAGTCGAGATGTCCAATTTGGTAGTGGTAATATTGGCTTTAGTGTTGGGGGAGGATAATGGCTTAGGGATGGAAGCGGTATGTGGCGGCCATGTGGTGGCTTACGGAACTTAGCTGGACGTAGGCTGGCCTGAAAGGCAGACAAGTACAGCTTAGTGAAGTAGACAGCACATAGCCACATAATAGCGTACAGCCCGACCCATTCTATTTTTTGCCTTCGTTGGGCCGACACATAGGTACGGCCCCTACGGACGAAGGCAAAAATTAGAATGGGGAAGCCCCAAATATTATTTATTTTCGTTTAGAACAGAGTTGCCGTTGACATGTTTTAGTGAAACGCCATTCGTTTTTTTCTGTGAAATAGGGAGGGTAAAATAGAAATTTGTACCTATCCCTTTTTTAGATTTTGCCCATATTCTGCCGCCATGATGATGTATAATTTTCCTAACTATGGCCAAGCCTATCCCACTGCCATCAGAACGATATTTATTGTTAAATCGCTTGAAAGCTAAGAAGATATTTTCGAGGTGTTGACTGTCTATTCCTTCTCCATTATCTTTGACTTCTATCATCCAAAAGCCCTCTTTTTGGATCGCATTAATATCTATTACTATGGATTCTGATTCCTTACGGTAACGCATGGAATTACTCAGTAAGTTTTGGAATACCTGCATCATGAAAGTAAACTTCCCTTTTACTTTTGGCAATTCAACGCAATTGATCTTGGCTTTTGATTCTTCTACTAATACTCGAAGGTTGTGCTTGGCGCCTATCAAGGCATCGTTTAGATCAATTTCCTCAAATAACTGCCTTTCTACATTAACATCAAAGCTAGCGAAGTGAAGCAGGTCATCAATGATGCGCCCCATTCGCTTAGTTCCTTCGAGCGTATAAGTCATATACTGCTCTCCTTCCTGATCTAGTTCTTTGTTTAGATAATTCTGCTTTAGCAGGTTGACGTAGCTATTGACCATTCGCAAAGGTTCTTTGAGATCATGGGAAACGGTACGAGCATAGTGGGAAAGTGCATTATTGGACTCTAACAACTTTTTAGCTTGAATCTCTAATTTTTGTTTGTGCTGTGCTAATTCCATTTTTTGTTGGTGCAACACATCGGTTTGTTCTTCTAATTGTTGTTTTTGCGATTCTAATAAGGCTTTTTGTTGTTCTAAAGTTAGTTGATGCGTTTCTAATTGACTCTTTTGGTGAATCAAAATATCCTTTTGTTTACTTAATTGAGAATTGGATTTCAAGAGTAAGCTGCCATTTTTTTCTAAATCTAAATTTTTAATAGATAGTTCACGGGCTTGATCTTCTAATAACTTCTTTTGATTTTCAAGTATCGAATTGGCTTTTTCTAATTCCAATGTTTTTTCTTCTACATTTCCTTTTTCTGCGATCAATTTTTCCTGAAAATCAGAAACAGATTCTGTCATTGTATTAAAGGATTGTGCTAGTTGGCCTAACTCGTCTTGGCTTTCTACTTCTATAACCACATCAAGGTCGCCTTCTTGCACTTTTGTGGTGGCATCTAATAAATTATTAATGGGCCTTGTGACCCCTTCAGCCACTTTGGTGCCAATATAGACACAGAAACAGATGATGCAGAGTATCGTCCCAATCATAAATAAGAAAGTACCTTTTTTAGACTCTCCAAATTGATTTTGCAGTTGTGACATACGCTCTACAATAGGCTTCATATATACCTTCTCTGGAGTCTCCATCACGGTTGTCCATCCAAAAGAATTCTTATGAAATGAAAACAGTTTATCGTCCATATAATAACCCGAACGATTTTCTTTGATTCGTTTTTTATCTTGAGAGCTGAGTCGATTATAAGGTTCTTCATTGATGTTTTCTAAACCTACGCCAACCAAGGTTTCGTTTTTATCATTAAGTACGTACATCTTCCCCCACTCCTTAGGATCAATATCAATTGTTTTTTCTTTAAGAAATTCTAAGTCATATCTAATTCCTATGTCTCCTAAAATTTCGCCTTGATCATTTCTTACGGGTGTATAAATGTTGATATACTTAGCTTGAGATATTATATCCACCACTGGGCTACTAATGTATATCTCTTTCCAATCTGATTTTGCGTATAAGGATTCTTTATTCAGAAAGCCTTTTTCGATCTCGTAATAGTTTTTAGTTTGGCAGTGTGTATATAATGCTACATTTGATTTAGAGATTAATTTGAACTCCTTGAGGTAAGGATGATCCGATTCTACTAAGTTGATCAACTTGGGCAGTTGTCTTAAATCATAATTTTTAATTGCTGGATGAGAAGATAAGAATTGAAGATCACTAATAACACTCTCTACTTTTGCATTAATTTTATCTGAAGCAGTACGGGTAAACAATTCATGCTTAAATTTCTTGTCTGCCATTATACTTTGATAATCATGCCCTTTTACATCATCTCTCGTACTATTCATGTTTTTATTCACAATGAACGAGATCAAGAGCGCAGCTAAAATCAATGCCATTAAAGTAATTGCTAAGAGTGGCGCTAAATACTTCTTATAAATTGTTTTCAAAAAAGACAACTCAAACATAGGATAGATTATTAAAGGTGTATGTTTACTTAGTATCTATTTGAGAATACACACCTTAAAAAATCCATCAACATCTATACCATAAGCCATATTACAGTAAAATACACATTTACTTTTTACGCCATTTTCCATATTAAACAACAATGCTTAACTGATCACTTCATTTATTTTAGGAAGGGTAAAGAAGATACTTGTTCCTACTCCCTTTTCAGACTTTGCCCATATTTCTCCTCCATGATGACGAACTATTTTTCGGACAATAGCCAATCCAATGCCACTTCCATCAGAGCGATAACGATTATTAAATCGCTTGAATGCTAAGAATATCTTCTCTAAATTTCGCTCTTCAATACCTTCCCCATTATCTTTCACTTCAAACTCCCAAAAATCTTCTTTCGAAATCACATTAATATTAATCGTTAGCGCCTCTTCATTTTTTCTATAGCGCATGGCATTACTCAGTAAATTTTGAAATACCTGCATCATAAACGAAAACTTACCATTCACAGTGGGTAATGGCTGAGTGATAATAGTCGCATTTGACTCTTCCATTAATATTTTCAGATTAAATTTTGCCGCAATGAAAGCATCTTCTAAATCAACAGCCTCAAAATTATGTCGCTCTACATTAGTATCAAATCTCGCAAAAGTGAGTAAGTCATCTATAATAATACTCATGCGTTTGGAACCATCAGCGATAAAACCCATATACTGCTTTCCTTCTTCATCTAACGGTTTGCCTACATAATTTTCATTCAGTAAATGAACATAACTACTCACCATACGCAAAGGCTCTTTCAAATCATGAGAAACTGTTCGAGCATATTGCTCAAGAGAGGCATTAGACTCCAATAATTTTTCAGCCTGAACCTCCAGTGTTCTTTGACTCTGACTCAACTCCTTTTTCTGTTCTTCTAATTCCTTCTTTTGAGTCTCTAAGGCCCTCTTTTGATCTTCTAATAACTGCTTTTGAGTCTCTAATTGCGTTTTTTGAGTCTCTAAAGTTACTTGATGGGTTTCTAATTGCGACTTCTGAACACTTAGTTCCTTATTAGTTTTCTCTAAACGAATAGCACTCTCCTCCAAAGCAGTATTCTTTTTCCTCAACTCAATCTTCTGGTCTTCCAGTTTTTTAGTCTTATCCTCTACATTACCCTTTTCAGCCATCAATTTACCCTGAAAATCTGCCACCGCATCCGTCATACTATTAAATGAAGAAGCTAACTGCCCTATCTCATCTTTACTTTCTACTTCAATAACCACATCCAAATCACCTTCCTCCACCTTCTTTGTAGCATCAATTAAATTAAGAATAGGTCTTGTCACCCCTTTGGCCACCTTGGTTCCAATCAAAATACAAAGCCCAATAATACCCAAAATAACAAAAATAGTAAACAGCACTATCCCCCTTTTCGAATCACCAAACTCATTCTCTAATAATGAAGTACGCTCGTTTACTTGCCTACGATACAGTTTTTGAGGGGTTTTTATCACAGTCTTCCACCCCAGAGAATTTACTTGAAATGTAAATAAGTCCTCTTCCAAATATTGTCCTTTGCTATCTTTCTGAATATATGTTTGATATTGGGGTTTTAATTGCTTAAAAACATCTTTGGTGCCTTCCTGTATACCTGCTCCAACTAATAACTTATTATTTTCATTTAACACATAAACCTCCCCCCATTCATCAGGATTAATTATCTCAATATACTCTGCAAGAAATTCTAAATTATAACTCAATATCATTCCCCCACTTAATATTCCTCTCTTATCTTTAATCGCTACATAAACATTGATATACCGACCAAAAGAAGTCGTATCAATCTTAGGATCAGAAAAATATAGCTCCTTAAAGGCAAAGTCTTTATTCAATCTCGAAAACTCAAACGATTTATTGACTAAGACATCTGAAAAGTCAGACTTATAACTTGAATACAAAGTTTGACCATTCTCATTGATCAACCTAAACTCTTTCAAATGTATTTTGGAATCAAAACCTGCAAGGACTTCAGGAATTTTTCGAATTTTAAAATCTACAATATAAGGATGAGCAGCTAAATTTCTAATATCCGAAATAATACTATTAACTCGAATGTCTATTTTTTCGGAAGCATTTACAACATATAAGTGCTGCTTAAATTTTTGATCCGCTATAATTTGCTTAGAATCTACCCCCTGTAAATCATCTCTCGTTCTATCTATATTGGCATCAACAATCACAAAAATCAATATCGTTGCCAATATTAAGGCCATCAAACTAATAGCCAATAATGGAAACAAGTATTTGCTATAAAGACTTTTTAAAAACGATAGTTCAAACATAAAAGTAGAGGGGTTTATTTAAATTACGCCAGAAACAACTATACTTTTGAGTTCAATTTTCATGCCATACACCACTAATAAACAATGAAATATACAACAAATATATCTATCAAAAAGCATACTCATTGCTTGGGTCTTCCCCATTGTGCCAATACCAATACAAGGGCAAATCTGGCTGTCTATTCGCATTGTCGCAATGGATCGGGCTGTCCGCTATTATGTGGCTAAAATAGTAGTTAGTATTGAGTAGTGAGACAATTTGTACTCATTACTTGATACCCTATACTCAATACTAAAAAGCCACATATCACTACCATCCCTAAGCCAATAAAATTAATAAATTTATTCCTCAAAACACCTCATTATCAACTTTTTGATGATAACTTAAAGAAAAACCTGAATTCTGTTTACTTTTACCCAGACAATGGCGTCATTAATATTAAACATAAGTAAGTAAATGGACAAGTCCAGTCTTCCTTTATGAACAATTACTTAAGTAAGTGGACAGAATTGCTCTTCATTTATGACTGCTTCTTTTTCACTTATACTGCGTTAAATTTTCCTTAAATAGCACGGCTATGCTCGTCAAATTTGCCTTGCCTAAGTAAAAAAGAACCTGAGTCATAAAAGGAATTTAATTTTGTCCACTTACTTACGTGAATAAAAATAATCGACATGAAATCAACTAAATTAATTAGCTTAGTTCTAGTGAGTCTATTCGCAGCTACTACTATATCAGCACAACATTATGAAGAGCTGCCTCGTAAAGAATTACATATTCCTGATGATAATTATTACGGAAGCAATGTGGGTCAATATGTAGGTCAAAAATTGCAAGTTGCTTGCAAGTACTTACCACTCCAAAAATATGGCTATAGCGGATTTTTAAATGATTATCAAAACAACATTCGAGACTCCCTCAACATCTACAACTGCTGCCAAGATAAAGGAACCTCAAAAATCGAAGGATTAACAGGACGTGTTTTCACTGTTGAGGAAATCATTGCAGACCCAAATCCTATCGCTGCCCTAAAAGGTTATGGGGATCGTTCCTACCTATTACTCAAAGCAGATGATAATGGAGATCAAGTTTATTATGAGTACTATTCTGCTTATGAAACGTCCTTCCCATTCATTCGCTTAGATTATATAGAGGAGCTAAAAGAACGTTATATTGGACAAGAAATAGTCGTAAGAGGAAAAAACTGGATCATAGAACACACCCCAATGAAACACTACCAAACAGATCAAGTCATCAAATTTGATGCTGGTAGCAATTGGAAATGTGTAGATATATCAACAGACGTTTATAACTGCCGACCTTCTCTCCTATTAGAAAGCAGTAATGGAGATGTAATTCCAATGAATGTCACTATCGCTGAAGAGGAAAATCCAAAGTACTTTTTTACTAAAGCAAAAGCAGAGGAATATCAAAAACAATTTGGCAATGAAGCTTGGAATGCCATCGTAGGAAGAGTAGTCAGCAATAGCTTTACTCCTGAAATGACCAGAATATCTTTAGGCGAACCAGACCTAATTAATATGGAAGACGGAAATAAGGAGATTTGGATCTACAGAAACAAAACACTCACTTTTGTCAATGGGAAACTGAGTAAAATCGCCAGATAATGAAAGAAGTACTACTCATCTTTATTAAAAACCCCGAATTGGGGAAAGCTAAAACTCGCATTGCAAAAGAGGTCGGAGATGAGAAAGCTTTATCGATTTATCTAGAGCTATTAGAACACACCAGAAACATTAGTCGTAAGCTGAATGCTGACAAGTGGGTTTGTTATAGTTCATTCATTGATCAAGAGGATGAGTGGAGGCCCCCTTTCCAAAAACATTTACAGGGATCGGGAGACTTGGGGCAAAAGATGCTCCAAGCTTTCAAAGAAGCTTTATCCCTATATAACAAAGCATTAATCATTGGCAGTGATTGTGCTGATATTAGTACAACTATTATAGAGCAAGCATTTGAAGCGCTAAATGAAGTGGATGTCGTTATTGGCCCTGCTGAGGATGGAGGTTATTATTTGTTAGGAATGAAGCAATTAATCCCTAACTTATTTGAGCATAAGCATTGGAGCACAGAAAGTGTATTCGCTGATACAATGAAAGATATTGAGCGTTTAGCTTTGTCTCATCACTTATTACCGATTCTTTCTGACATTGATTATTATGAAGATTATTTGGCTCGAATGAGACCCAAGACTTAGCGCAAGGGATGGAAGCGGTATGTGGCGTTTATGACGTGACTTACGGCGCTTAGTGATGCGCAAGGCTGGCCCGAAGGGCAGACAAGCAGCACTTAGCAGAGTAGGAACGGCATAGCCACATAAGAGCGGACAGCCCGACCCGAAGGGATGCGCCAAAAAAAATAACGAAAAAAAATGTCAAAAATTGTATATTTCAGTAGGCTTTTGGCGTCTAATGGTTAAGGGCCATTTTAAACGGGCTGTTAAAAGACCTTAATTTTACCCATTTTAAGCCCAATTAAACTTGTATTTCTACTAATTTTGTTATATCTTAACTAGTTTAAACAAGTACTATAACTTTTTGATTTATATGCAGAGATAAGGAGACTTATATATAACCAATGCCAAGGAGGAGCTTATGAAGAAAATTTTACTTTTACTATCGATTATATCATTACTTTTTTCATTTAACTTAGTTGCGGAAACAAGCGTTTCCTCAGCCGAGCCAATGGCTGTGGTGGTATCAGGGACATCAGAGGAAGGCTTAGTAAAGTACTACCCTAATCCCCTAAGACAAGGAGAAACTTTAAATATCATATACGATAAAGTATCAAAAGGCAGTGTTCAGGTTTATATTTTGGATGCTGTAGGAAACTTGGTTTCTAAAGATGAGATTATGTTGAACGTAGGGCGCCAGAAAATTTTATTAGATTCTGAGCACCTCAATACGGGCATTTATTTTCTGAAAATTAGTTCTACAGATGCTACTACGGTCAGACGTTTGATCGTAGAGTAAGCAGGAAAAAATCATACTACACGCTGGCTCGCAATTCTTATTGCGGGCCTTTTTTTATGGGATGCTAAAACAATAAATTCATATTTTCTACTGTATATTAAATAGCTAATTTATTATTTCAACATTCCCGATATTAGCAATACATGCCTATCTTTATATTGAATCGCATCGAAAAATGTAACATCATGAAGCAGATTTTGACTTTTATTATCGCCTTGGTTTTGATTGGAATGGGAAGTGTACAAGCGCAAGTTCCAAATCCTTTTATTCCAACAAATGCCTTCTTGCAGCCAACGGACTTCTTTCCAATTACCCAATACTTTTTTAATCAGCATATATTTAATCCTTGTTTTGCTGGGGATCAATATCAGCCAAATTTCTCTATGGTGGCTCGATATCGAATGAAACAGAACCCGACAGGCATTCAGCCTAAGCCGCAGACCTATCATTTGCAGACGAGTACTTATGAGCCAAATTTGGGATTAGGCTTAGGAGCACATGCCACTTATCATCGCCCTATCGCAAATATATGGTTCGCAGCAGAACGATTAACGGAGGCGGGTGTGACAATTAATTATGAAACTTTCTTTGGAGATAATGCAACAATTCGTATTGGAACAATGATTGGACTGGTCAATATGAAGCCTGCCAATAAGGATGCTAATGGAGACCCAATCAATGATATTGATTTTTTGAATGAGCGTAAAATTAAGCCTAACTTTGATTTGGGAGTGCTTTTCTTAAAGAACAATTTTTATTTTGGAGCATCGGTAAGCCATTTGACTGATTTGAGTTTTCAGTTTTTCCCTGGTTACATCTATCGTTTCCAACGCAAAGCTTATGTCACGACGGGCTTACATGCGAGTTTTGCTGATATAATCAATTTTAATCCCTCTATCTTTTTCTCTCAATACTTGAGTAATGGTCGTAATTTCTCTTTTGTATTGGACGCGAATTTACTCATGGATTATAAGGAGAAATATTTCTTGGGTATTACAGGAAGAGTAAATGATCCTGCTTATAGTGGGGCCATTCTTGTAGGCGCTCGTTTTGCACAACAATACCAAATCAACCTGTCTTGCGATATCCCAAAGAATAATCGCCCTAGACAGATTGAAATTAGTATTAACTCATTTTTAATTTACGAAGACGAGGAGGAAGAAGAGATTCAGGAGGATTTGTAAAAAAATTAATTGGGGCTTCCCCTTTTTAATTTTTCACTCGTATGTAGGGGCGCTATCTATGTGTGCACCCACGAATGAAAAATTAAAAAGGGTCGGGCTATCCGCTCTTATGTGGCTATGTTGCTCCTACTACACTAAGCGCTGCTTGTCTGCCCTTCGGGCCAGCCATCGCATCACTAAGTTCCGTAAGTCACCCCATAAACGCCACATACCGCTACTATCCCTAAGCCATTCATTACTCACAATCATAATATTACTTTGCCACGATAAGCTTCCCTTTATGCCATACTACCCCATCTGTTTCTAAGGTATAAACATGAATCCCATTATTAAGATAGCGAGTATCTATCAGCGCCTCTTGCTGATAAGAAGACAATCGACGAGATTTCACTTCCATCCCCATTTGGTTGTATATCTTCAACCAAGTATAAGGACCTCTAGCTGGCGACAAATAATAGAGTTGACTTGAAGATGACTGAATAGGATTAGGTGCCCACTTCGCATAAACAGCTTTCTCTGCTAAGGCTAAATTGGTATTATAGACTTCTGTGGTGTCTATTACCAAACTATCACAATCTCCTGTATAACTACAGCAATTACCCAAACTATCTACCTTAGCCACCCAGCTAAATTGGGGGGATTCATATAATCTCCATCCACAAAGGATATATCCACCATCATAAGTAGCTTCTATATCTCTTGGGTTTATGGCTGCTCCTTCGGGATCATAGGTGATCGGTTTAGTCCATATAGTATCCATTTCACTATTTAGGTATATTAATTTAGGGACACCATTTCCATATTCATTAGTGTAATGTGTGATGCCTATATAATTATCTTCAATTGCTGGTATCATCTGTATTAATGAAGAAGCATTATTAGCGAGTATATATTTTTTAGTTAGAAGAGTATCTCCATCTTGATCTAAAAAAGCAAAATAAGTTTTTGGGATGCCATTATCTCTAATAGCCCCAGAAAGAAGATATTCCTGTTCGTTTATTTCATGAATAGTCGGAATAAAATCCCCTTCATCTTCTCCATATCTTTTTAGCCACTCTTGGTTGCCTAAACTATCTACTTTCAAGGCCAACATATCTGCTGAATTAGCAACACCTGGTACAAATGCTCCTCCAGCACCAATATACCCTCCATCAGAGGTCGGAATAATATCAAATATTTGATGCGATTCCGCTTCATTCATAGAATAGGTATTAGACCAATCCATTTGGCCTTCCTCGTCGAGTTTGATTAACAATAAACTATCAGGCAAAACGCTATATTCTATTTGTCCACCCAAAATAAAGCCGCCATCTGGCGTGGCTGCCATAGATCGTACCCCTTCACTATAAGGTGAAGGATAGTCGTAGGTCCAAATAATTTCCCCTTCGGGCGTAAATTTATAGGCTCTTATATCCTTGAAGTTAGTCGATAAAGAAAGATCTCCTCTGGTATAACTTAAAGCAATATTCCCCTCCTCATCCTTGACCATTTGAGAACCTGTATTAAAATCTTTACTCCAACCATTTTCTGTATCTAACAGTTTCACCCATACTGTTTCTCCTATTAGATTTACTTTCCGAATGTATAATCCACTAAAATTTTCTTCTCCTGTGAAAGCAGTGGTTGGGCCTGCAATCAAATAAGAGCTGCTATCTAAAGGCAAAACACAATGAGATAATACCTGAGTACTATCCGAAAAGTAAATCTTATTGAAATAACTAAAGGTGGTATCTACACTTAGTTCTTGAGCTGATAGGCTCAATACACTTAATACATACCCTATAATTAATAAATATTTTTTCATTTTGAAATAGTATATGTAAGCAGTGAGGAAGTAAATCTCCTCACTGCCTATGAGTTATCTTAATCTATTACAACCACTTTAGTAATAGTACTTCTTTGACCATTACTATCTTCTAAATAACAAAAATAC
>JAHDDN010000522.1 GCA_020629335.1 Chitinophagales bacterium
AAAAAAGGGGAACGCTCAAAACGTTCCCCTTTTTGTGTTTTTGGCTTTCCTAATTACCTTACCACAATTTTATGGAAGTAAGTTTGATTATTAATATTGATCTTTAGTAAATAAACTCCACTCACAAAATGACTCAAATCAATTTGATGCTGATTAGTCATAGTTGGATTCGTATAAAGCAATTGGCCATTGATATCTAACACCTCAATATTAGCAGTATTATCTTCTAACTCGATTTGTATTAAGCCCTCACTAGGATTTGGATAAACGCTAAAACCAAGTGCAGCCAAACTTTCAGTAGCAGTACCATCCGTAATAGAAGTAGGCAATAAGACAGCATCTATCACATGCACCACGCCATTAGCCGCATTCAAATCTGCCAAAGTAATAAAAGCTTGATTGACGGTGATAAAACCATTGTCTTCAGCAATTAACAGATTTTCTCCATTAAGCGTAGAAAGTAAATCACCAGTATCTAATTGATTAGCATAAAGCGTTAAGGCAGGAACGACATGATAATTTAATACATCCGTCAAGTCGCCTGCTGGATTCGATAATAACTCCTCTAATAAACCTTCAGGTAATTGCTCAAAAGCTAAATCAGTAGGCGCAAAAACAGTCAATGATAATGATTCATCTGATAAAGTAGCATCCAAGCCAGCAGAAATTAAAGCCGCTTCTAAGGTATTATGACCAACCGATTCCGCGATTACATCCATGACTGTAACAGGAGGCGGAGGAGGCAAGACGGCATCAATAATATGTACGACCCCATTTTCGGCCTCTATATCTACCACACTGATTAATGCATCCCCAACATAAACGTCCGCTCCATCTATCGTAATTGTTCTTTCAAATCCACTGCCTGCTAAAGTATTTAATACCTGACCATCGAATAAATC
Organism: Chitinophagales bacterium; assembly: GCA_020629335.1. The sequence continues at coordinate 903 of JAHDDN010000522.1, forward strand.
AGCAGCTAAATAAACTCCACTAACCACATGTCCTTGAAGTACAGTTGCTAATTCAAATGCTGTTAAATTAGAAATAAAATCAGCTGGCAATAATTCAAATGCTGCATCTGTAGGAGCAAAGACTGTAAAAGGGCCTCCATTAGTTAATGGCCCAGCCAAACCCGTTTGATTTAAAGCACCTTCCAAAGTTTCATGTACAGGCGAATCTTCAATAATTCCAAATACCGAATTATTATCAGCAGGAGGCAATAAAAGTACATCAATCACATGCAGCACCCCATTAACTGCTTCCAAATCTGCTACTGTAACCAAAACATCATCCACATAAATATCATCGCCATCAATCGTGATGGTTACCTCATCTTCATTAGCAGTCATATAAGATACACCATCTTCAAAATCCTCAGCCAAGTATAAACCATCCAATGCATGATGAGATAAAACATTCGTCAAAGGTCCTTCAGGATCAGCTAATAAGGCATCTAAAGCCCCTTCTGGCAGCTCGTCAAAAGCCGCATCTGTAGGAGCAAATAAAGTCAATGGCCCCAAGTCCTCATCTGATAAATCCTCATCACCTTCCACCGCAATAATCGCCGTTTCCAAAATGCTATGATCAGGCGAATCACTAATCAAATCCCAAAGTGTTACGACATCAGCTTCTATCCCTAATACAGCATCAATCACATGCACAACGCCATTTTCTGCCACTAAATCCGCCTCAATTATCGCAGCATTATTAATAAAATATTCATCCTCCTCTATCGTGATAGTCGTCTCATCAGCATTCAACATACTAATCGTCAATCCATCCTCCAAGTCTTCAGAAAGCACCTCCGATAATACGGTATGATAAAACAATAAATCAGACAAAGCCGCAGGATTATTCTCCCATTCCTCTATCACATCCGCTGGCAAAGCATCAAAAGCTTCATCCGTAGGTGCAAAAAGCGTATAAGGCCCATCCAGCATCAATGCCTCCGATATATTAGAAGAAATCAATAATTCCTCCAATACCTCATGATCAGGAGAGCTTTCCACTATATCCCAAACGGTCTGCGTATTAGCCCATACCGATAAGAGTAAGCCAATCACTAATAATAAATGTTTTTTCATGTTTTAGATTTTTCCTTGAAAACTAACTATTTACACAAAGATAGCACTTTCCTTGATTGCTTGAATCCTATGTTAGTTTATTCGTAGATTGGAGTATTAGTTGATTCGTTAATTAGTCTATTGGTTAAGCAGTTAATTGTTCATAACTCATCGTTCATAGTTAATAAGGGGCTTCCCTTTCCTCATTTTTCATTCAACCAGTAGGGGCGCTACCTATGTGTGCGCCCCCGAATGAAAAATGAGGAAAGGTCGGGCTGTCCGCTCTTATGTGGCTATGCGTTGCCTATTCCGCTAAGGCGTACTTGTCTGCCCTTCGGGCCAGCCTACGTCCGCCTAAGCTCCATAAGTCATCGCATGGACGCCACATACCACTCCCATCCCTAAGCCGAAAAAAGTTATGAATGATAAACAATGAATACACTAATTTACGTGTCTCCACCTTACTTACTTACTTACTACTATCTTTTTTATACTTGATTTATGCTCGGAACTACGGACTTGTAAAAAGTAAATTCCATTAGGTAGATTCTTATTTTCGAATAAATACTCAGAGCTGTTAATATTCTGAACCCATCGAATCAACTTGCCTTCTTGATCATAGATAGCAAAAGACCATGGTTCATTTAGAGTGCCAACCTGAATGACAGCTTCTTGATTGATAGGGTTAGGGGTAATATTGAATTGAAAGTTGGTTGGGAGATTTTCATTATCTACCCAATTAACTTGGCATTTACCATTGGAACTATATAGATAGGTAAGCTCATCATTCTTATGCATGCAAATAATATTAGACCAACCATCAGGAATTAAACCTCCTGTACTACCTACACCACTTATCCATTCATCAACGGCACAATACGAACTTCCATCATCAAAAAGAATCCTTTTGGCCATTTCTCCATTTTCTAAAGTGATACTATCCACAGCGTAAACGATGATATATCCTGGATAAGAAAAATAATCATGATAAAATGTATCAGTGGGCATTAATGAAAAGTCATAATGTAGCATTTCCTCACCACTATAGTCAATAGCATAAACTCTACCAATACTATCTTCTCTCATCAATGTATACAATGAGTTCCCTCTGTATATTTTAGTGTAAATTTTATCCTCTATCAGGGAATCTCCTTGCACAGTATAGGTGCTTGTATGGCAGGAAAAACAACTAGATTCGGCTATAGACCATCGGTTCCCTTCTTCAAGTAATGTGCTTTGGCCCAAAATAGAAAAAGAGGTAAATATAAAGCAAATAAATAAAAGTATTCTCACAACTGTAAATTTAAGGATGTTAATATAATGTACTTGATAATTAAAACGAAAAGGATTAATTGAGAGTTGCTTGATGGGCATTTAAACTCGCTAATTATGTAAACCCCAACCTTCTTCTATTATGAAGAGGGATTAATAACCTAAATTCCATAAAATTACAGATGTTTTTCAAAAGACTCTGGGCTTTTGGCAAGGGTGGGACCCACCCGTTTCCGCCTCCGCCGCCGATTTGCTCAGCGCATTTTTAGATAGACCTCCGGCTGCCTTGCTATCCCAACCGTTTGAGAGAAGGTGCTATCAATGAGTAGTTTTTGCTACCCAATTTATGTTAGAACGTTCCTTTACTATTAAGAGGCAGAAATAGCATAAATTCCATAAAATTTTATCAACTTTTTTCGTTTTTTCTGAATTTTGAGTGTTCT
>JAHDDN010000523.1 GCA_020629335.1 Chitinophagales bacterium
CTCACAAGAGCAATATTTTTTCGTAAGTCTTTTAATTGGTATTGTCGAATATCCTTCCCATCCAAAAGCACTTCTCCACTTACAGGATCATAAAAACGCAATAATAGTTTAATCAAACTGGTCTTGCCAGATCCAGTTGTTCCTGCTATTCCTGTCGTTGTGCCAGAAGCAAAATGATGGTTCATTCCTTTGATAATTTCGATACCATTTCCGTACTCAAATTTCACTTCATTTAGGTGAAGGTCTCCCCTACTCTGCTCAATTTTTATCGGCTTGATAGGGTCATCAATTTTGCTGGAAGAATCCATTAATCCAAAGATTCTTTTTGCACTTGCACGTGCACGTTCATATTCATCAATCACTCTACCTAATCGGGTTACAGGCCAAAGTATTCTTTGAATCATCATGGCAAATATAGTTAATTCTCCGATAGTGATTTTAGCATATCCATTGATGATCCAATAGGCCGCAACGCCCATAGTTGCTGCAAATCCCATAGCAATAAACATCCGAATTAGAGGCACATAAACAGCACTAAATTTGATCGCTTCAAAGTTAGCTTTTTTATAAGCTTCAGAGGCTTCAGCCACACGTTCTTGCTCAAATTTTTCGGCGGTAAAACTCTTGATGACTGCTATGCCACTGATATTATTTTCTAAGCGATTACTGAGATCGCCTACGCTTTCTCTGACTTTTTGATACTTAGGAGACACCAAGTTTTTGTAGTACCAACTGCCCCAAAATATCAGTGGAATAGGGAGGAAGCCTATCAAGGCTAATTCCCAGCTAATCATGAATAAAACAAAGGCGCCAAAAGCAAATAGGGTAGTGAGTTGAACGATTTCATTAAAACTTCCGTTAAGAAATCTTTCAAGCTGATTGACGTCATCATTGAGCATCGCCATTAGATTTCCAGTGCGTTGTTCTTCAAAGTAGGAGAGTTCTCTATTTTGTAAATGACTATAAGCATCAATTCTTAAATCATGCTGAACTTGTTGTGCTAAGGTCATGAATCCATACTGAAAGAACCATTCAAATAAGCTTTCAATAGCAAATACAACCATCACTAAAATAGCAATCAAAAGCGCAATGACCCAAAGGTCATCTGTTGCTGTTATATTAGTGATCCATAGGGGAGGAGAGCCGCTTACGGTATCCACCATCCAGCCTACTAATAAAGGGGGCATTAAGTCTGCCACTTTATTAATAAAACTGGAAGCTGTTGAGAGCGAAAGTCGCATATAGTAAGGCGACAAATATTGAAACAGCCTATTCATAGGCTTTTTTATTTTATTCATATTTTTCTTATAATCAATGAACTTCTTTAAAATTGTTCAGCTTTAGCTAAAAACTTTAAAGGAATTCTAACTTAAACCACTAAATGGCATTATTCTCTAACATATTTGCAAAAGATCCGAAGTCCAAAGATAAGGATACTACCAGCTTTAAAGACCAATTACAGGCATTAAATAATTTACCGAGATTTTTTAAGATGGTTTGGAAGACCAGCCCATTTCTATTTATCTCAAATATTCTATTGCGACTGATCAAAGCGGCTTTACCATTAATAATGCTTTATGTGGGTAAACTGATCATTGATGAAGTCATTTTCCAAATTGCCCAAGAGAGTGGGGGAGAGCTTCGACAATTATGGATATATGTGGGTATAGAATTGGGTTTAGCCTTATTTTCTGATCTTTTAAACCGATTAATCAACCTTACAGATAGTTTACTAGGCGATTTGTTCTCAAATTATACCTCGGTAGAACTAATTAGGCATGCTGCACGTCTTGATATGGTCCAGTTTGAAGATCCGACCTTTTATGATAAATTAGAAAGGGCCAGACGCCATACAGTTGGTAGGGTAGTACTTATCAGTCAAGTTCTAACACAGGTACAAGATGTCATCACTATTCTATTCTTAGCGGGCGGTTTGATTGCTTTTAATCCTTGGTTATTGATAATTTTGATAATTGCTGTTATACCATCTTTCTTAGGGGAGAGTTATTTTAATTCTCGGAATTACTCCATATCAAGGAGTTGGACACCAGAGAGGAGAGAGCTGGATTATATTCGTTATATCGGAGCCAGTGATGTGACAGCTAAAGAGGTAAAAACGAGTAATTTATCTGATTTTTTGGCTAATAGATATGAATATTTGGCAGATAAGTATTACTTAGTTAATAAGTCGCTTTCTAGTAAAAGGGCTATATGGGGGAGTGTTTTCTCAGGTGTTGGGACCTTATCTTACTATGGGGCTTATGTGTTGATCATCATTCAAACAGTTACTCAAATCATCACAGTAGGGGATATGACTTTCTTATCTGGCTCGTTCAATAGAATGAGGAATTTACTTCAAACATTGATGACTAGATTTTCCAGTATTGCAGAAAGCTCTTTATATCTAAAGGACTTATTTGACTTTTTAGCGCTTGAGCCGAATATTATTTCTAAGCAAAAAGCCATTCCATTTCCTGAAAAAATCAAGGAAGGAATAGAGTTTCGGAATGTGAGCTTTCAATATCCAGGGAGTCATCAGTATGCTATAAAAGATCTGTCATTTAAAATTAGGGCAGGGGAGAAGCTGGCCTTAGTTGGCGAGAATGGGGCAGGTAAAACGACCTTTGTCAAGCTTTTATCTCGTTTATATGAGCCAACTGAAGGAGCGATCTATTTGGATGGCGTAGATTTAAGGGATTACAACTTAGAAAGTTTAAGACAGAATATAGGCATCATCTTTCAGGATTATGTGCGCTTCCAAATGAAGGCTTCTGAAAACATAGCAGTAGGGGAGATCTCGAAAATAGAGGATCAGGAAAGGATAATAGGGTCTGCTAATAAGAGTTTAGCCAACGAAGTAATAGATAATTTAGCTGATAATTATGATCAAATGCTTGGCAAGCGATTCAAGGGTGGGGTAGAGCTTTCTGGTGGGCAGTGGCAAAAAATTGCTTTAGCCAGAGCCTATATGGGTGATTCACAAATTATGATTTTAGACGAGCCTACTTCAGCATTAGATGCCCGTGCAGAACATGAGGTATTTCAGCGGTTTTCCAAATTAATTGAGGGCAAAATGGCGATATTAATTTCTCATCGTTTTTCTACAGTAAGAATGGCTGACCGGATTTTATTTTTAGAATATGGTCAAGTAAAAGAATATGGATCACATGATGAGTTAATAGCTCAAAATGGTCAGTATGCAGAATTATTCAATCTACAAGCACAAGGATATATGTAATTCGTAGAGAAATGGCAACCTCTTAGAATAATCGATGATTTAATAGACTTAGACGGTTAAGTTTATTATATTCTATAGTGCAAATTAAATTAGATGGGGTAGGAGGGGAGCAACATTTTTATTAGACGCAAATATGCGTCTTTACGAATGTGTTGAATTCCAATCAATAACCACAATTAATAAACGCTGAATGGAGTAACTTTTTGATTTTTATAAACTTAGACGGTTAGGTTTATTATGTTGTATCTGAATGTAAAATTAGAAGTAGGGTAGGAGAGGGGAAGGGAAGGATTTTTTTAAGAAAAAATCGTATTACAATATTGCTGACTTCATTTTATTATAATGTACTCAATACTAACTACGCAATACCCAATACTAATAAGAGGCTTAGGGATGGAAGTGGTATGTGGCGTCGTGAAGTAGCTTACGGAACTTAGCTGGACGTAGGCTGGCCCGAAGGGCAGACAAGT
>JAHDDN010000524.1 GCA_020629335.1 Chitinophagales bacterium
TGTATACATTAGTGTTAATAAAGGGAAAATGGTTCCCATTTTAGTGTGATTTTTGATAATGCGTCGTTATTTTGAAATGGATACTCTTAAAGAATAGTGGTCTGTTCTTCTTTTATTTGATAATAGTAATTAGATGAAATGACTTATTAAAAATAAGGATAGCAAATATTAAGTAATTTTTGTAAATTGCTAAAAAAGGCATATATGACATTAAAAGAAAAAATATTATTAGATCTTGCGGAGATTAAAAATCCAAGTATTTTAAATCAAATATTTGAATTCATTCAACTAGTCAAAAAAGAAGTTCCTACTCCTATACAGGAACAAAATAAAAAGGAGGTATTTCAATTTGTTGGTGTACTTAGTGATGAGGATGCAAGGGAGATAAATGGGGTTATTGATAGTGAATTTAATAATATTGAGGGAGAATGGTGATATGAAAAAAATAGGATTAGATACAAACATAGTCGTTGATATATTGAATGGAAGACAACATATAATTGAGTCACTCAATAAATATGAATTGTACTATTTACCAATAACAGTATGTGGAGAACTTCTATTTGGAGCATTAAATTCAAGGAAAAAAAATGCTAATACAAAAAAGTTAAAAGGGTTTATCAAGTCCTGTAAGATATTAAATTCTAATATTTTAATCGCAGAAACATATGCTAAAGTAAGGTTGCAACTCAAGGAAAACGGAACACCAATTCCTGAAAATGATATCTGGATTGCTTCAATTTGCATGATAAACAAGATTCCTTTAGCAACTAGGGATAGACATTTTGTGTATATTGAAGGATTAAAAGTTATAAAATTAATAGACGGAAAATAAATTTCAGAAATAAAAACAATCATTTATAACCATGAAAATACTAATCATAGGCGGCAACGGCACCATCGGAAAAACCATTGTAGCCCATTTTTCACCAGCACACGAAGTACTGGTCGCTGGTCGGACAGCAAAAGATTTTCCTTTGAATATGGAAGATTCCGCTTCTATCAAAGATTTACTAGAACGAGTCGGTCCATTGGATGCCATTATTTGTGCAGCAGGGGAAGCTCGCTGGAAACCTTTTAATGATCTCTCCGAAGAGGATTATTACGTCGGCATTCGTAGTAAATTGATGGGGCAGGTCAATCTCGCTCGAATCGGTAAAGACTACCTCAACCCAGGCGGTTCCATCACCCTAACTACTGGTATCCTTGCCGATGATCCCGTTATTAAAACAGCAAGTGCAGCGATGGTTAATGGTGCCATTCACAGCTTTGTTAAAGCCGTTGCCCTAGAATTAGAAAACGGTATTCGCATTAATGCAGTAGCTTCTGGCGTGGTGATGGATGCTTATGAGAAGTATAGGAGCTATTTTCCAGGTCATCCACCGATTCCTATGGATAAAATGTTGTTGGGTTATGTGAGGAGTGTTGAGGGTAGGGGGAATGGGGAGATTATTCGGATTTATAGTTGATTAGGGATACCTTAAATCCTTCTAGCTATCCTTGCCAATCACTCAAAAAGTACCTATATTACTTCATTCCTATTTTCCTAATTATAAATTCCAACTACAACAAAAATCATTAAAATGATCCGAGTAAGTCAATTGTATGCTAAAAATATTGGTCCTTTTAGTAAGGCGACTTTTGACTTTACTATTCAAAACGGACATCCTGATATACATATATTTACAGGGGCAAATGGATCTGGCAAAACGACACTTTTACACGCCATCGCTAGTTGTTTCGATTTTTTTGAGGTAGGACATAAAGCCAATGTATCTAACTTGTTTTATAAACGATTTCATCATTTTAGTGAAGATGAAAAATCAATGCCAGAAAGTTATCTACATTGTATATTAAAAAATAAGGAAGATAATGAGGCAGTAGAAAAGTTAGTGGTTTATGGTTGTAAAAGATGTGGCAATATTCATCAGTATTATGAAAAAGAACTGGAGAATAATAATTTGATCTCTAAAAATGGAATGGACTATAATTCGGAACCACATTATGATGATCTTTTAAAATATAAACAGTCTATTGTAAGTGAAGGCTTAGGTAAAACAGAGTTTTCATTTGCTGTTTTTGGTTATTCTGGTTATCGAATGATTAATTCTTCTAAAATAGAAATTGAATCCGAAAATAATTTCAATCCTTTACATTTAGCCTTAGAATTCGTAAAAGATAAAAAAGCAGGCTACTATGTGTCCAATTGGATTGTATCCCGATATTCTAAGGCAGCTATAGAACGTGTGAAGGGTAATGAACAATTAGCAGATAAATATTTGGAGGGAGTGCAATGTTTACAGGCGATTTTAGGAGAGTTAACCAATCAACAAGTCAAGTTTGAGATACAAACTAATCCTTGGAAGGTCATTTTACTTTTCAATGGACAAGAAGTAGAGTTTGATGTTTTACCTGATGGTTTACGTTCTTTACTAAGTTGGTTGGGAGATTTATTGATGCGTTTAGATGCTATTCCTTGGAAGGATAATACTATACCTGTGAATGAACAAAATTTAATTCTTTTGCTAGATGAAATTGAAGTGCATTTACATCCCAAATGGCAGTATTATATTCTACCCTTGACAAAAAAAATATTTCCTAACGCACAAATTTTCTTATCCACTCATTCCGCTTTTGTCCTGAATTCTGTAGATAATGCTAAAATATATATATTGGATACTGTGAATGGATATTCCAAGTTAAAAGATATTAAGTTATCGAATACAGGTGATTCCTATCATTATGTATATGAAAGGATACTAGACACTACCCAAAGATTTGGGATTGAGGCCATGAATAAAATGGAACAATATAATCTATTGGAAAAGGAAATTATTACAGGTAATATGGTTCATGAACCAGAATTTAGAGAAGTCGTTAAAGATTTAAAAACAGAAGGTACAGAAGTTTTTGATATTATTGTATCTAAATTGAATAGAGTAAAACGTTTAACAGGTATTAATTATTTAAATGGAACGGATCAATAGACAAGACCTATCAGAAATTGCAGCCTTAACTATACTTTTCAATAATTGGGAAACTTGGGGACAAGAATATAACGCATTTATTGATTCAGAAGGCAAATCTGGTCAAAATTTTTCTTGGCGAAATGGGATTTACTACAATTTACGTAATGAATTAAGTACTTTAACAAATGGTCATTGTTCATTTTGTGATGTCTATCCTTTCGATTCATCCAAAAAAACAATAGAGCATTTCAAACCTAAAAGTGATTATCCCTTGATTGCCTATCAATGGGAGAATTTATTTTATTGTTGTGATAAATGTCAATCCAATGCAAATAAAATTGCTTATCAATCCAATATCAAGCCAGATCATACTGCATATGAATTCAATCGTTTTTTCTATTTCGATGAGTTTACATTTAAAATTGAGGTTATTGAAAATTTAGCATCCTCTATATTGATAAAGGGTCAAATGTTTTTAGAAAGATATGGCATTAATAATGAAGAGCGAATTAGACGAAGAGAAAATGTATATCGAAATTTGAAAAACTATTTCCAAAGTGAGTTTGAGACTGAAAATGCACGAGTTAGAAATGACTTTTCTTACAGGTATATATATGATTTGTTATATCAGCAATATAAACGTAAACGTAATTAAATGCTGGAATAAACCAAATACCTACCAAAAATAAAAACAGCATATGAAATCAACCATACTTT
>JAHDDN010000525.1 GCA_020629335.1 Chitinophagales bacterium
AAGCTTTAAATTTCAATTGCCCTGTATTAGACAAGCATATTTCATAATTAAGATTATTTTTTTCATTATAGGCCCAAAGTTCTGTGGCCCCTTGACTTTCTCCTTTATCATAGGCGACTAAACGTCCATCCGCATCTAAAGTAATTCTTTTAATCTTTGAATAATCGACTTTCCCATTTAAAGCAAAAATAACTTCACTTCCTTTATAGATCACTAAGTTTCCATCTGTTTGAAAGATGAGATGAAACTTTTTATCCATCGATTGATATTTTGCGCCTTGTGCTAAACTTTCTCCTGTTTTGATAATAGTTTTCCAAACATTAGAGCTAAATTCTAATTTTCCTTTATTATTTAAGGAGACATCAATAATGCTATCATTTTTATCATTATAAGCCCATAACTCATTAGCTCCTGAAACTTCTACTTTATCATAGGCGACTAAACGTCCATCTGTATCTAAAGTAATTCTTTTAATCTTTGAATAATCGACTTTCCCATTTAAGGCAAAAAGAACTTCACTCCCCTTGTAAATCACTAAGTTTCCATCTGTTTGGAAGATAAGGTGATGCGTTTTATCTGCCGATTCGTATTTTTTGCCTTGTACTAAACTTTCGCTTTTTTTTATAATAGTTTGCATAATTTTATTTTTGAGCTTAATCAAGATAAACCATATTCATCTATCTTGATTAAGCATATAGTTATGTAAATAGACTTATTTATCCTCTGGCTGATCTTGCGTAATAACTTACTTCCAATTCAAGCTCATGCAGTTGAGGACGGACATTTAGATACTTAGGAATACCATTAGGTGATATTTGCGTCATTTCCATTTCTGCTGCTTCAAAGAATAAGCGATAATCTCCCTCTAATGGTGGTAAAGCAAGGGCTTTATTGATGCTAAACTCCTTTCTGATATCATTATGTTCTAAGATAGCATCTACAGAAGAATTGGCAATTTCCAATGCTTTATCCTTGGGGCGCTCGCCATCCCAAAAATCATACTCCCAAGTCCATATCCACTCATTTTCAGCTCTAAGCACAATTTTATCCTCTTTGGCTTTACGAACAAAGCCTTTTTTGGGAGAATATAAACTGATATTGACACAATCGCCCCCTTCAAAGATAAATTTATCGTCTCCGACTTTAAAGTCATTATTAGCTCCATTTTTAACTCTTGTATCCACCACTAATTGATCTTCCGAGTTTTTAATCGCCTTCCCTTCATTATCCATAAATTTAAAAGACAAGGATTTGAGTTTGATACTTGAAATTTTAGCATTTAAATATCTGGATAATGTCTTTTCACTTCTAAAAAAGCTAAGTGGGAAAGTTACTTCAGTAGTATCCTTAAAATCGGTACTTATATTAGATTGATTAATAGCACTCACATAAGTATTTTCTGCTCCTCTAACTGTTTTAGTGAATCGAAGTGTATAACTTTGTAACTGTCCTGTTGTCTGGCCTCTCCAAATGCTATTATAATCATCATCATCAAAACTCATGTGAGCCAATATCAATAATTTGGCTGATTTTAAATGCTGACTAAATTTATCGAAAAAGTCATCACTAGTATCTATTTTTTGCAATTTTTTCTGTAAGCTCTTAATAAAGTCTTTGGTAGCAAATTTTTTATCATAGCCGTCTAAGAAACTCGCTTCATAAGCCTTGATTAATAAATATTGAAAGCGATAAATTTTATCAAATGCATCTTTTTTGAAATCTTTTATGATACTTAATACTCCCTCATTAATTGCTCCACTATTTTGACTTTCTTTAAAAATCAAGCTTTTCAATTTATTAGACGAACTGATTAGAAAAGCTTCACCTTTAGATATGATAAGCATATTATTCATCAATTTATCTGTTAAAGCTTTTTTATCTTTTCCAAGCTTTTTTAATTGTTCAACAAATATATTTGCTGAGAAATCAACAGCTAATAGTTTACTGTAGATTTTATCTATATCGCTTTGATTAGCGGATATATTACGAAATACTGAGCCTGATTGAGCAATCGCTTGATTATGCATTTTCAAAGCCTGGCTTTTTTTATCTATAGTTCCTCTTAAATCTTTTTTTTGTTCATCATATTTTTCAAAATCAATACTTGAATTACCGCTATGTTGTTGATTTTTAGCTAATTGATATTGTGTCGCAAACTGATAGTTCGCTAATTTATCTTGTGCACCTCCTGTTTTGACTTGAACTTTAAATTTCTCACTATAAGTCTTAAGTAAAGTACTTCCTGAATTACTTATTGCTTGAGCTGTTTTATCAAATTTATCGGCATCATCGACATCATCAGAAGCCAAGGCGACTCCTATGTCTCCTACTGCTCCTCCTACGGCACCTAATGCAGGTTGATAAACTGGAATTGCTTTAGTCACTAAAGATATAGCCCCAAAAGCTAGTTTAACCATTCTATTACTCTTTTCTTTTACTTTAGCTTCCTCTAAGAGTTCTTCTTTTCTTTTAGCTAGCTTTTTATCTAAATCTTTTTCTCTCTGATCTAAGTCTTTGACATCATTTTCTAAGTTATCTATTGTTTTCCAAGCACTGTTTATATTTTTTTCCGTCTCTTGCATTTGCTTTTCGGTATCTTCAATCAACTTTAATAACAATCTTTGTTGATCTTTTATATCTGTAAACTTGGTTTCAATAGCAGTTGTTAAAAGAATTGTTGACATGGCTCTATCTAATTCATTTTCGTAAAACCGCTTAGCGGCATAAAAGGAGATAGTTGGCATAAATCCTGCGGGATTTCCATAATAATCTAAACCTCTTTTTAAATTAGCAGCCATAGAGGTAACTTCTGAGAGAGCATAACCCATTCCTATTACTGGTTCTTCTTCCTCTTTCCAATATCTATCATTCAAAGAATCCACTTTGGCTAGAGTTTGTTCATATTCATTTAATTTGGGAAGGATCTTATCATAATTTCCCCCCTGTAAGTACAAATCTTTTAATATCTTAATGGTAGTATTGGCTGTGCCTGGATGCAACCATACGTTAGCGTTAGAGTATTTAAAAACCTTCCCTTTGTTTCCCTTTCTATTTGACTTTCCGTCGTATTTTTCAGTATCTTTACGATTATTTGAAGCAAAATACTCGTCTAATATTCTATAATTAACATTGAAACCATGTATTGTATATTTAACCTTAATCATTTTGTAACATGTTGGTTTCGTTATGTTTTTAGTTGTTGCACCTGGCATACCTACAGTACTATCAAAAGCATCAATGATTTTTTTAATTGAAACTGTATTGTCAGCATTCGAATTGTCGTAATTTATATACAAATTACCTCCATTTCCTCCACGCCCTGGTTCACCTGGCTCAGTAGCATGTTCTGCCTTTCTTAATGTCTTATTTTCGTATTTCTTACTCTGACGAATGCCATCTGTATTAAAATCATATTCCACAGACTCAATATAAGCAGAAGGATTAGGCATATAATTATTATTCATAGTATAATGATTTGCCAGAACTCTATTCCATAAAACAGGATTTAGTCCTAAGCCGTTTACAGCAGTATCCCTAAACGTTCGGTAAGCTTGTGATAGGTAACCATTACTGCCAGGGTTACCTTCTTGGGCATTTTGGCCCTTGCCTCCATTTGCGATGAGCCATTTCGTTTGAGTAGACTTTGACAAATCTATGCTTCCACAATACAAATGTATATCACC
>JAHDDN010000526.1 GCA_020629335.1 Chitinophagales bacterium
AGTTTATATACTTTCAATACTTGTGCCAAAAGCTGACATTTTAGTTTTTTGAACTGATAATAAAGCCAATTTATCCTCAATAAAGAGTATTTTATATGCTGTTTTAAGACGCAATAAGCATTGATTATCCATGAGTTAGCAACAATTTTGGTTTTTTTTAAAATATTTGACGCCTCTCTCAAAAATAATTAAATAATTCTTATGAATCTTTAAATAGTTATAAGCCCTTCAAATCAAGCCCTATTTTAGGTCTAATTTCATCGTCAGTGTTGTCTATTTATAAGGGCAATAATACGGACTTACTAAGCCTTGAACAAAATGCCAAAAAACAAATGTCAATCACTTATGCGATGGGGGTTTTCAAAATACATATCCACCTAACAAACAACACTTTAAACCATTGAATCTATGTCAAATTAAATCTTTTCCCATTGTCTTATATTAACTGAATCTCCAAACAATCTTATGGCAGACTTTAGTAAGTGTTTATATTTCAACTTGCTTATCTCAAACAATTCATTTTTATACTGTCCTATATTAATAGATTAGCTATAAGTGCTTGATTTTAGAGCATTTAAAGTTAAAACTAATAACAAAGTATATTTTTCGGGCTATTTAGTGGCGCTAAATCCTTGTCATCAAATAGTAATTTTGATCAAATAGACCTAAAAAAGAAAGGGAAAGTACTATTTAGAGTACTTTCCCTTTCTAATAAAGCATTAATAATGCTTCTAAATTTGCTTATTTTAATTCTTATCTACGCTCTTTTTTCTTAAAGATTTCAGGCGTTTCTGAAGTAGGCCAGTAATTATTACTCTTATCTACATCAGCTGTTTCTTTCTTAGGATCTAATAAAATCTGCTTGACTTTCTTTTCTGTCATGAAGACCTTGCTTACCTGATCTATCTTTAACCAAATCTCCGCAGGAATACGAAATTCTTCTGTAGAGTCATCTTCATAGATAAAACGCAGTAAGACAGGCATTGGCAAACCACCTTTATTCGTTAAATCTAACTGATAATAATAAGAATCTTCATCTAATAGGCCCTTCTTACGCTCACTCATAGCATCCAAATTTTGCTGATAACGCTTCTTAGGATCTTTTGAATACTTAGAGGACTCTTTAATAGGATCAAATGACTTATCTAATATATCAGAAATTGGCTCTAATACTTCCTCCACATTCTTTTTCTTTTTCTTCTTTTTTCGCTTTTTCTTAGGCTCTAGTTCATTGTTAGTTGACGCAACTTCTTTTTCCTCCTCTTTTGGCGGATCTAACTTCATACGATACATCTCCACTTTATCCAAGGAGATATCAACATGATCATTAGTATAGAACCAACCTCTCCAGAACCAATCTAAATCTACCGCAGATGCATCCTCCATCGTACGGAAAAAGTCCGCAGGACTTGGGTGCTTAAACATCCAACGATTTGCATAAATTTTGAAGGAATAGTCAAACAACTCAGGCCCCATTACTGTCTCTCTCAATATATTCAAAGCTGTAGCAGGCTTCGAGTAGGCATTGCTACCAAACTGCCAAATAGATTCTGAATTCGTCATAATAGGAGAAATTCGACTCTTATCTCCTTTCATATAATTGACAATTTTATCCGCAGGGCCTCTTCTAGAAGGAAAGGGATTACCTGTTTCATCTTCCCACTCTTTCTCGGTCATATATTGTAAGAAGGTATTCAAGCCCTCATCCATCCAAGTCCACTGACGCTCATCAGAGTTAACAATCATCGGGAAATAATTATGTCCTATCTCATGTATAATTACTCCGATCATACCATACTTAGTACGATCTGAATACTCCCCATCTGAATCAGGGCGTCCAAAATTATAACAGATCATTGGGTACTCCATACCTATACTGGCAGCATGTACTGAATAAGCTACTGGATAAGGATAATCAAAGGTATGTCTTGAATATACTTCTAATGTCAATGCAATCGCCTTAGTAGAATATTTCTCCCATAAAGGATTACCCTCCTTTGGATAAAGCGACATCGCCATGATAGTACGATCTCCTTGCTTCACCCCTTGTGCATCCCAAATAAACTTACGAGAAGCAGCCCAACCAAAATCTCGGACATTCTTGGCTTTAAAGTGCCATGTCTTTGTTTCTTTAGATTTTGACTTTTCATTGGCTTCCGCCTCCTCTTGATTAATGATCATGATTGGTTTATCAGAAGTCTTAGCCTCTTCTAAGCGAGTCATTTGCTCTGGCGTAAGTACTTCACTCATATTCTGAATTTCTCCAGTAGCTCCAACTACTATATCAGCTGGTGTAGTCAGCTTCACATCATAATCACCAAAAGGCAATGCAAACTCCCCTCTTCCCAAAAACTGCTTATTTTGCCAACCATCTACATCACTATAAACAGCCATACGAGGGAAAAACTGTGCAATCGTATATAGGTAGTTATCATCCTCCTCAAAATACTCCAAACCACTTCTACCCCCAATCTCCATACGATCATTGATATTATACCACCACTTGATTTTAACGATCGTCTTTTCTCCAGTTTTTAATGGCTTATCCAAATTAACCCGCATCATTGTCTTATTGACCATCACCTCCATATCCTGATCTTTCCCATCCTTCACATACTCAATCTGAAAACCACCTGGAAAGTCATTAAACATCCGATAATACTCCCAAAGACCCATTCCATCAGAAATACTATTCGTTCTAATCTTATAAGTATCCGAATTAGGAGCACGCATATTCTGGTCTAGTTGTACCCACAAATATTCCAAAGGCTCTGGAGAATTATTATGATAAGTAATGACCTCCTCACCATACACCCGCTGATTCTCATCATCCAGTTTAATATCCATCACATAATCGACCTTTTGCTGCCAATAAGCATGACCAGGTGCACCAGCCGCATTTCGGTAAACATTAGGCGTCGGCAATTCCTGCCCCAATTGCCTAAATTTATTCGTATTAGTATTATCTTGTGCCATTGCCAATATACAAACAAAAGCAAGTATGGCAGTTAAACGCCATTTTAAGTAATTCATCTAAGTAATATTTGGTGTAAAATCCATTTAAATTAATCCGACAAAATACTAAAAGACCTATGAAATTCCTTACTTTTTTTTACATTTCCATTACTTTGCTGTCCAGCTTACATGATTATTATGCTTCCATCACTGATTTAGCATTCAATCCCGATCAAAAACGATTCGAAATCCATATCGAATTAGATACAGAAGACTTAGAACACAGCTTAAATGCCATTCACCAAACGGACGTTCACCTAGGAGAATCCAAAGAAATCGACAATATAGATGAACTCATCGCCAATTATCTAAAAGAAAATCTAAACCTCCAAATCAATCAAAAAGAAATCGAACTCCAATTCGAAGACAAAGAAGTAGACTTCACCCTTACGCATGTCTACCTAAATACCCCAAGCATCAAAAAGAAAATCAAAAACATAGCAATAGAAAACACCCTTCTCTTAGAACATTTTCCTGCTCAACAAAACATCCTCCACCTGACTTATCACCAACAATTAGAAAGCCACCTATTCAATAAGGAAAACACTGAGGGTTATATCAAGCTTAAGAAGTAGTTGATTCGTCTGTTGGTATATTGGTGATTAGTATGTTAGTAATTAGTATGTTGGTAATTGGTCTGTATCAACGTTTTAAAGTTG
>JAHDDN010000527.1 GCA_020629335.1 Chitinophagales bacterium
TAGAGATTAGATTTTTAGAAAATAGATAATAGATTAAAAAAGTGCCGCTTGGGATCAAACCTAAAGCGGCTTTTTTTTGCCCTAAATCTTTCAATTATCAATATTGCATTGATAAATGTTAAAAAGTCAAATTAAGCACCAAATTTACAAAAAGTCAAATTTGTGCTATAAATAGTTGTTTTATAAGACTAAGTATGTGTATCTTTATATTAGAAATTGTGCAAATCTAATACATTGAAGTAAACCCTAACTATGAGCTATTATATATTGAAGCAATCTAAACGCTTCACAATTAGCCTTTTATTTATTCTATTTTCATTAGTCACTTGGTCTCAAAATGCAACTTTGAGTGGCATTATAACTGATGAAGATACCCGAGAACCATTGATTGGAGTGAACGTAATTGTAAACGAAAGTAGTGGTAGTTCTACTGATATTGATGGGCGATATAGTATCCCACTCGCTGCGGGTACTTATCGACTAACATTTAGGTATATTAGCTATGAAACTAAGAATGTGGAGCTAACGATAGGTGCTGGAGAACAAAAAACATTGGATATAGCTTTAGGCACTGGTTCCACCAATTTAGATGAAGTAGTAATCAGTGTGAGTAAGTTCAAACGGACCTTAGAAGAAGAGACTCAATCCGTAGATGTTATCCAAACCCAATTTATTAAGAATACCAATGCAGTCAATCTGGCAGACATTGCGGAAAGAGTACCTGGTCTACAGATTGTAGACGGTCAAGCAAGTATTCGAGGAGGAAGTGGCTATGCATATGGAGCAGGTAGTAGAGTCATGTTAGTGGTAGATGGCCAGCCATTATTATCAGCTGATCGAAATGATATTAAGTGGAATTATGTACCTGTCGAAAATATTGAACAAGTAGAAGTACTGAAAGGCTCTGCTTCCTTATTATATGGTGCATCAGCACTAAATGGCGTGATTCATATCAAAACGGCAGATCCCAAAGATAAGCCTGAAACCAATATTTCTTTATACACTAGTTTAACAGATCGACCACGTACAGCAGATATGGCTTGGTGGGGCGACTCTATTTTTCCGCCTTACTCTGTAGGTGTAAATTTTGTACACCGTCGTAAGTGGAAAACAATGGACTTAGTGGTTGGAGGTAATTTACATCAAGAAAAAGGATTCCGACTAACTCAAGATTATCGTTGGGGAAGGCTGAACTTTAAGACTCGTTTCCGTCCAGAAAAACATGAAAAGTTAAGCTTTGGTGTAAATGGTAGTGGTATGCTCTCCAGAGAAGGTCTTTTCATCCTTTGGGAAAATTCTGCAGACGGTGCCTTAGTTCCGATTTCAGAGAATACTTATCGCTACTTATGGTATAATATTGATCCCTGGATGACTACTTTTGATAAGTGGAATAATAAACACAGTCTGAAAACTCGTTTTTATGGTGTAGAGTTGGTTCGCTCAGGTAAGAAAAATGATTTTGGTTATACTGCTTCAGCGGATTATCAAATAGCGCGCTCCTTTGATAAACGCAAAATTGATGTGATAGCAGGGCTTTATGGAGCTGCCATATTCATCCGTTCTCCCGAATTAGATAATAAACAAGGAGGAACCAGTGCAGCCTATGCTCAAGTAGAGAAAAAATGGAATCGTTTATCTATAGGATTAGGTACTCGTTTTGAATATCTAAAATTAGATACCCTCTCCACAGTGATTCCTTCTACTCGTGTTGGGATGAATTATCAAGCAGGAGTGAATACCTTCCTAAGAGCCTCTTATGGCTTTGGCTATCGTTTGCCAAGTGCTATTGAAAGCTTCTTGGATTATGACTATGCAGGTACCGTCCGTATCTTCTCTAATCCAAGCATTTTGCCAGAAGTAGGTTGGACAAGTGAGTTCGGTTTGAAACGAAAAGTTAAATTAGATAAATGGAAAGGCTTTGTAGATTTAGCTTTATTCTGGAGCGAGTACAAAAATATGGTAGAGTTTAGCTTCGGAACTTGGGGCGATGGCGGTGGTATTGATGCGGTTGGCTTCCAATCCATTAATCTCGAAAAAGTACGGATTGCAGGCTTCGAATTAGGCATTAATGGAAATGGCAAAATCAAGGATATACCAATCAATATTTTTGCAGGTTATACTTACACCTATCCAATTGATTTAAAATCAGATACGACTCTTAGTAATGTAGGAAATTATGTATCAGCCATGTTCTCTAATTTTGAAACACAAGAAGGAAATGCCGATTTATCTATCCTAAAATATCGTTTCAGACATACCGCTAATTTAGATTTAGAAGCTCAATTAGGCAACTTCACACCAGGTATCAATTATCGTTTCTACAGCTTCATGGAAAATATCGATGACATCTTCAATGATCCATTCTTCGGTCAATCCTTTGAATTTATTCAAGGTATCCAAAACTTCCGAGAACTTCACAATGGCTATAAACACATCTTTGACGCCCGCTTAGGCTATGACCTAAATGATAAAGCAAGAGTATCAGCCATCGTCAAGAATATCCTAAATACAGAATATTCTCTAAGGCCAGGAATGTTAGATAGACCACGTAATTACACGCTACAGTTTAGATATAAGTTTTAGATATGGGGCTTCCCGATGCTTGTAGAGACAAGGCATGCCTTGTCTCTACAAGCATCGGTCGGGCTGTCCGCTCTTATGTGGCTATGCTGCTCCTACTCCGCTAAGGCACCTTAGTCTGCCCTTCGGGCCAGCCGTCAGTTGCCTAAGCTACGTAAGTCGCATCATATACGCCACATACCGCTACCATCCCTAAGCTGATTCTTTTAACTGATTAACTTTTGAACGTTGGAACTTTTTAACCGAAAAAAATATAAAAAGCTTGTTATCAAGAGCACAGCAAATGGACAGTATTCTATCAAAAGATAGCAATTCTCTCCCTCCAAGAATTACCCCATTCTCATACAATTACAAAAAATACACGCCAGTAGATTGATCTGATAAATCCACCTCTCGCTCAATATCTCTAATCCTAACCGCCCTGATATATCCAATAGCTGATACGCTAAATCCTTTCCTTCATAACGCAATATAGATAGATCAGTAGAAGGATTAGAATAAACCACAAAAGGCTTTGAAGAGGCTATATCTAATACAGGCGCATTAATTTGATCAGATAAAAAGTTAATAAATTCTCCTAAAAAAAGACTTCGGGCTTTTGGCAAGGGTGGGACCCACCCGTTTCCGCCTCCGCCACCGACTCGCTCGGTGCATTTTTAGATAGACCTCCGGCTGCCTTGCTATCCCAACCGTTTGAGAGAAGGTGCTATCAATGAACTTGTACTCAAGTCCAACTTATGTTAGAACGTTCCTTTACTATTAAGAGGCAGAAATAGCATAAATTCCATAAAATTTTAGAAACTTTTTTTGATTTTTTTTTCAGAAGTAAGAATTTGCACAAGGGATGGTAGCGGTATGTGGCGTCGAGAGGGAGCTTATGGAACTTAGGCAGATGCAGGCTGGCCCGAAGGGCAGACAAGTATGCCTTAGTGGAATAGCTGCCGAACAGCCACATAATAGCGGACAGCCCGACCATGCGCATCTTAATGACTAATTTGAAATTACGAATTACGAATGTATTCGGCTTGTGCTGCGCACTTCGCTTTAATGAGCGCATGGATGTGCCCAACATTAGATTAGAGATGTCAGACC
>JAHDDN010000528.1 GCA_020629335.1 Chitinophagales bacterium
TCCACTCCCTTCTCCCCCAAATAATAAATCCGAGTCGCATTCTTTAAATTCACCTCCTCATCGAAAGTCATGGTCTTTAATTTATGTCTGGAATAAAGTTGGACCCTGCACTTCTGAAAGGCGTCTATTAATCCCCCCAAATGCCTCTTCTATGCTTTGAAAATCATCTTCTACATGGGGCCAAGCAAAACCGTAGACGGCGCCGACATCTATTTTACTATAAATATAAGGCACTCCCCACTCATCTTGAATAATAATGACATCCTCTGGATTAATTGAAGGAAAAAAGCTTTGAGCTGATAAACAATTACCTATAAATAATGAAAATAAGCCCTTCATGGCTCCTTTTTTGCTAGGTGTAATGGTAATCAATTAAAGGCTAAATTCTTATTTTTATTATAGTTTTTTTGTAACTGTTCAGTATAAATGCTTTGGAGCATAAAAATAGAGATTTTGTTGTCAGACGACGCTCTTTTTAAGCTTAATAGCAGCGCTATTGGGCGCAAAAAAGCGGAAGTATGGCGGCAAAAGATCATTTTTAGGCCCAAATGATTGATACTGAATAGTTACGTTTTTTCTACTTTCAGAAAAGATAATGAGAAGGCCAAAAAATTGAATTTCAATATTTAAAAATTACCAACATGAAAAACTTATATTTAATAGCCATTTTAGTAATAATGAGCGCGCTATATACTCAAGCACAATCTGCTTGCGGAGAAGGAAATCCGATCAACTCTAATGAATGGTTACAAAACCAACAAACTTCTATCATAAACTCAGCTAGTTTGGGTATGGAATGTACTGGCGGTTATATCCAAGAGTATGTTTATAATGGAGAGCCTGCCATTTATGTCTATCAGGAATGTATGAATGCAGTAGGAATACTTTACAATTGTGATGGACAATTTCTTTGCTTGAATGGCTTTGATGTACCTATAGAAGAACAATGTCAGAATTTTAATCAAGCGGAATTCGTCACTCAATGGTGGTCTTACTCTTGTTTATGTACTGGAGAATATGAACCTGTCTGTGTAGATGGGAATCTACTATTTGATAATGCTTGTTTAGCGGAATGCGCAGGCTATAGCCCTAGTAACTGGGTAGAAGGAGAATGTGTCAGTACTCCCACAACATGTGAATTTGAAGATGCTTTAACAGACCTAGAATGGTTAGCCAATTTAACGGCTAATTCTAATTGTTGCTTTGAGAATGAAATTTCTGAAATGACTACTAGTGATGGTTCCACTTACTTTTATGTGGTACCAAGTGCAGGGGGAGCTACTTGCCCTACTGACATACCAGCAGTACTCTACGACTGTGAAGGAGAGGCTATTTGTTATTATGGCTTTGGAGGCGTAACTCAAGAATGCTTGGATTTATTAAATTCAGGAGAGCTAGCTTTAATTTGGGATTGTACAAGTGGCCCAATTGGTGGAAATGATTGTGAAGTAGAAAATCCTTTAGAAGAATTAGAATGGTTAGCACAACAACAAGAAAGTTTGATTTCTATAGTTGATGGCTCACCTATTCTATGTACGGGGGCGATTATTAGCGAATTTGTATACAATGAAGAAACGGTCTTTTGGGTGGAAGCATTCTGTTTAGATTCAGGTGCCTCTATTTATGACTGTGAAGGAAATTTTATTTGCTATGTCGGTGGACTTTTACCTCCTGAAGAGCAATGTTTAGACTTCTTTGAAAATGCCGGAGATGGCACAGAACTATGGTCTTATGAAGGCTGTAATTGTGAACTTATATTTGAGCCTGTTTGTGCCGATGGTATCACTTTTGACAATGCCTGTTTAGCTGAATGTGAAGGCTTTTTAGACTGGATACCTGGTGAGTGCAATGAGGCTTGCCAAGATCTTACCATTTCTGCTTTTCAAGGATGTGGGGGCGATTGTGGCTGTGATAATTTATTAGAATTAAGTGCCAATGGTGGAGATGGCAACTACACTTTTACGCTTCCAGATGGTCAAGTAGTTACAGATGGATTTGATGCTGAAAACATTAATAATTGGCAAGACATTTTGGAAGTAACTGTTACAGATGGGCAAGGATGTATTATTAGTACCTTTATGGAATTACCTTTGCTTTGTTGTGATGCCCCTCCTTGTGCTGAAGTATACGAAATAACCACTGAATGTAGCGAGGAAAATGCTAATTGTATTTTAGTAGTAAATTTATCAGACAATAACGCTTGCGAAGTAGAAATACTCGATCAAGATGGCAATACTTATACAGAAGGACAAGAATTAGCCGATGGCGATTATACCTTTACTGCTTATTCAGAAGGTAGCGCTGGAGATGACTGTTCTGTCCTTGGATCTTATAATGTAACTGTCGAAAATCCTTTTGTAGACGCTTTAGATCAATTATCCAAAATAAATGCGAATATTTATCCAAATCCTACTGATGGATTATTCAACTTAGAAATAGAAGGCCAGTGGAATGTTCAAATTTATAGTATCACAGGAGAGTTAATCTTAGAACAAAACAATGATTATCAATTTGATTTATCTAATGCTAATAATGGCTTATACTTCGTCAAAGTAACAAATAATCAAGGGAGCTTTATAAGCCGTTTAATCATTCAATAAAAGCATAATTTGGGCGTGCCTCATTATTTTTTGCTTAATTATGGCGTGCCCATGCGATCGTAAATAAAAATGCATAACACGAATCCATTACTCATTCATCATTATGCATTAATCATTCGCCGAAGGCGCATGGTCGGGCTGTACGTTCTTACTCAGCTATTCAGCAGCTACTACACTAAGGCATACTTGTCTGCCCTTCGGGCCAGCCTACGTCTGCCTAAGTTCCGTAAGCTACTTCATTACGCTGAGTACCACTGCCATCCCTCACGCAAAAAAACAAAGCCCCTTACATTAGACTGTAAGGGGCTTTTCATTTCTGAATAACAAAATTGAATCATTATTTTTCGTCGACTTCGGTTCTATATGAAATCCCTAAAGCCGTTAATGTCTTAATATTCACATTGGCTTGTGGCAATTCGTTTTTAATCTGGTAATTAAATAAAGCACTTCTAAGCTCCTTATTCAATTCGCCTGTATCTTTCTCCTTAAACTCATAACCTTCTTTTTCTAAGGCTTCTCTTAATTGAGTAATGAGTGCTGGCAACATTTCATCTTGACAAACCACTTGTACCCATTCTGGGGTATCATTATTGGCATTGAGTGTATAGACTTCATATTCTTTCATTTGATAATCAGATACCTTATCTGTATCTACTACCTTGAGCACTGCTATGCTTTCTGGACTGGTCTCGAAACTAAAGATATTGGTTCCATTAGGATCTAAAGTTTCTTTATCAGAGACAAATAATTCTACTAGCTCTACTCCATCAATGGCTTCACTTCCATTATAGACTGGTAATGTAATAGTTGATTTCGTGTAAGTTGCTTTCGTCTTACATTTTGCATAACAGGAACCTGGTTGCGGATCACCTGGTAATTCGCCTTGCATTAAATAAGGTGTTGGATTGAGTTCTGATTGTACTTCCTTACTACAAGAGAATACAACGAATAATAATCCAAATAATGGCAGACTCCATAAGAGCCTTGCTTTACTTCCTGATTGTTTTCTGTTTCTTCTAATCATGTTTAATCTTCTTTTGATAGGTGGTTGATTGATTGAATTACTCAC
>JAHDDN010000529.1 GCA_020629335.1 Chitinophagales bacterium
TGGGATTTATTTGGTGAAAGTAATAATCAATGGTGAATATTTCATCAAAAAGATTGTTCGGTAGAGCCAAGGCATGCCTTGGCTGTGCAAACATTATAGCATATGTAATATTTTTAATAACCGCCCTATGTGTCGGCCATTTTGATCTTAGGTTCAATTTTGAATAGTCACAAGCGAGACGCTTGCGACAGAATAATCATAAGGTCCCAATACTCAATACCCAATACCAAAAAACGCACAAGGGATGGGAGCGGTATGAGGCGTCGAGAAGTGGCTTACGGAACTTAGTGATGCGATGGCTGGCCCGAAGGGCAGACAAGCAGCACTTAGTGTAGTAGCCGCTGAACAGCCTCATAAGAGCGGACAGCCCGACCTATTTCTTATTTTTCATTCGAGGGCGGACACATAGGTACCGCCCCTACGGTCGAATGAAAAATAAGAAATAGGATGTGCCCTAATAAAATAAATAATGTTTTTATTTTGCTTGTTAATCTGTATATAAGATATGCTTTATTGTCATATGCGTTGTGTGTAATAAGTGCTTAGACTATTCCTAGACGGATACGATGGGAGTTTTCTTGATGTTTTGCTAATAAAAATAGAATTACAAGTCTCTTTGAAGTCATTTTATAATTAGTAAATAGCTTAGATTTGCGTCGGTTTACAAACATAGCTCCCATTTGTTTGTTTCATTCTCATTCTTCCCCCTTAATAAATAGAAAATTAATACCCTTATATGAAATTTTCAGAAATAGAGTACAGACGTCCCTCAATTGATGCCTTTGAAGCGTCTTTTGATCAATTACTGACCGATTTTAAGAATGCGGAGGCATTGAAAGAGCAGAATGAAGCTCTGATGAATATTGCTAAGTTGCGAGATGATTTCGATACTATGTTTCAACTGAGTAATATTAAATTCTCAAGAGATACGGAGGATAAGTCGATAGAAAAGGAAGTGGAGTATTTCAATGAGGTGATGCCAAGGGCTATTAAAATGACAGACCAATTTTATGCGGTTCTAAATGAGGCGAAATTTAAAGATGGCTTAATTGATAGGTGGGGAGAGCACATTTTTAATTTATCGGCTTATGAGGTGAAGGGCTTTGATCCAGCTATCATAGAAGAGATGAAGGAGCAATCTAAGTTGACTAAGGAGTATATGAAGCTCAAAAGTAGTGCAAAGATTGATTTTGATGGGGAAGTTTGTAATTTAACTGCTTTAACAAAACACGCTCAATCTGAAGATAGAGAGACTCGAAAAAGAGCTACTGTAGCAGGTTGGGACTTTTTTGCTGATAATCAAGCTCAATTTGATAGGGTATTTGATGATTTGGTGAAAGTGCGTCATCAAATGGCCTTGAAGTTGGGCTATGAAAATTTTGTTGATTTAGGTTATGTGTGGATGGGGAGAATGGACTATACCAAAGAGAGTGTTGCCCAATTTAGACAGCAAGTGGTAGCGGAGATAGTTCCCATCGTTAGTCAGTTAAAAGAACGTCAAAGAGTGAGGTTGGGCTATGAAGCTTTAGAAGATTATGATCATCCTTTTATGTTTTTGAGTGGTAATCCAACTCCAAAGGGTACCGCAGAAGAAATTTTTGATCATGCGAAGAAAATGTATAAGGAATTAAGTGTAGAAACAGACACTTTCTTTAAGTATATGTTGGAGTATGATTTGATGGATGTAACTAATAGGAATGGAAAAGCGGGTGGAGGATATGCTTGGTGGTTAAGTAATTATAAGCATCCATTTATATTTGCGAATTTCAATGGTACAGCACATGATATTGATGTATTGACACATGAGGCGGGTCATGCTTTTCAGTATTTTCAAAGTCGAAATTATGATTTGATTGAGTATAGGAGTACAAAGAGCCCTGATACTGCTGAGATTCATTCGATGTCAATGGAGTTTTTTACTTATCCTTGGATGGAAGGCTTTTTTAAAGAAGATACAGAGAAATATTATTTTGCTCACTTGAGTAAATGTCTTAACTTTCTGCCTTATGGTTGTGCGGTTGATCATTTTCAGCAGATTGTTTATGAAAATCCACAATTTACACCTGATGAGCGTGCCAATGCTTGGAAGGAATTGCAAGATATATATTTGCCTTCCAATAAACATAATGTAACCCCTTATATTGAAAGTGGTCGATACTGGCAAAGACAAAGCCATATTTATCAGAGTCCATTTTATTATATTGACTATGTATTAGCACAAATCTGTGCCTTCCAGTTTTGGTTGAAGGCAAAAGATGATAGAGCTACTGCTTGGGAGGACTATTTAAGATTGTGTAATGCTGGAGGAACAGGTTCTTTCTTACAGTTGGTTGAGTTAGCTAATTTAAAATCTCCATTTGATCCTGATTGTTTGAAAGGCATTACCGCTGAGATTGCTAGCTATTTAGATTGTATTGATGATAGTAAATTTTAGGCATTTAATATAAGTAAGAATGATTAAATCGGCAGTTATTCTATGACAGCCTGAATTTTGTTTATATTCCCTTTATAATGGATTAAAATCTATTTATGGCCTCTTTATACCCTCTATTTGCCTAAATATTGGGTCATTTGCGTAATTCCTGCCATAAGTTCGAATAATAAAGCTATCTTTGCAGCTCATATAAATTTATACTTTTGAAAACATTTGAAGAGTTAGGTCTTTCAGAGGAGATATTGAAAGTTCTATCTGAGTTGGGTTTTGAGCATCCAACAGAGATACAAGAACAAGCGATACCAGAGCTTTTGACAGGACATAAGGATATGATTGGTTTGGCGCAAACTGGTACTGGAAAGACCGCAGCATTTGGCCTTCCGCTTTTAGAACGAATTGACACCTCTAATAAATCTACTCAAGGATTGATTTTAGCTCCTACAAGGGAGTTAGGTAAGCAAATCGCAGAACAGCTTGAAATTTTCAGCAAATACCAAAAAAAACTAAATGTATTAGCCGTTTATGGGGGCGCTTATATTGGCACTCAATTGAACGCACTTAAAAAGAC
The DNA here is from genome assembly GCA_020629335.1 of Chitinophagales bacterium. The sequence continues at coordinate 3,003 of JAHDDN010000529.1, forward strand.
GCAACATATAATTATTGCGACGCCAGGTAGATTGATTGATTTAATCAAGCGAAAAGCGGTTAAGTTAGAGCATTTAGAATTCCTCATACTGGATGAAGCAGATGAGATGCTTAACATGGGTTTTAAGGAAGATTTAGAGGAGATTATGAGTCATACTCCTGCTGAGAAAATGACCTGGTTATTTTCGGCAACCATGCCTAGTGCGATTAAAAGAATCGTGAAGCAGTATATGGAGGCTCCTTTAGAGATCAAGGTCAATCAAAAAAATGAAGTCAATGTCAATATCAAGCATGTTTATGCTATGATTAGACAAAGAGATAAGGCAGATGCATTGACTAGATTCTTAGATTTAGAACCTGATATGCGTGGGGTAGTGTTTTGTAGAACCAAAAGAGACACCCAAGAATTAGCTGAGCAACTATTGAAGCGAGCTTATAAAGCCGATGCCTTACATGGTGATTTGTCGCAGGCGCAAAGAGATCGAGTCATGAAGCGCTTCAAAAAGCATGACTTAAAGGTTTTGATTGCAACAGATGTGGCAGCAAGAGGGATAGATGTAAACGATTTGACGCATGTATTCCATTATACCTTACCTGATGATATGTCTTATTATACGCACCGTAGTGGTCGTAC
>JAHDDN010000035.1 GCA_020629335.1 Chitinophagales bacterium
TAGCATCTTTCTACACGAAAGATAAAGTACAAGTAGGACAAAAAGTTTCTGTTGACGGAATCACTGGTAAAGTTGTAGCAAAAGACACTACTTCATTAACATTGGATACTGGAGACAAAAAAGTAATGGTTCCTTTGAAAAAGTTATTAGAAGAAAAAGTAGAAATTCACTAAGCATTAGCGAATTTGTATTTTGAAGCCCACTGATAGAATAATGCTCTATCAGTGGGTTTTTTAACCTTCGATTTTTTGTAAAGACTCTTTTTTTATTGACTTAACTATGTGATAAGCCCTTCTCCTTCCTACTACCACCTACTATTTTTCCCTTTTTATTTGACATCATTTTAATAATCTTTGAATTATCGGTAAAACAAAAAATAGCAATGAGCTAAATGGCTGTCTTATGTTTTATGATGATATGTGAAAAAAATAACAAATAATAAAAATGAAAAAGAATATCATTCTATTAACTGCCCTATTGTTCTTTACCTGCGCTTTAAGTGCACAATACAATACTGTAGTTTACAATTATGAGAAAAATGTTTTCAACCAAGGAGCAGAATTACCTGCTGAAACTAACTGGATGCTCAATGCAGCTATCCAAGAAAATATAGATTTCGTTTCTCTAGACATCTATCGTCCTGGTAATAGAAAAAAACCACTCTATACAGCAGACTGGAAACGTACCTTTGGCAATAGCGGTACAAGCTTTGACCTGCCTGTCAACTACAAATTAAGAAGTGGAGATAATTATGATTTTATTCTAACAACTTTCAGAAAAGCAGATGGCGAAGAAAAGCAAAATCTACAGAAATCTATCAATAGCCTTTTAGATTCTTATGTAGATGCTGTTATCACTGCAGAGAAAAAACGTTTGTCTATATCTAAGCCAGCAGGCGCTATCATCAATGATTTAAACGATATCGTACACGAATCATTAGGCTTTTACAGAAATAACCTACGTTTTGAATTTCCTGGCTTCTCAGATATCGTTAAGCTGAAAATCAATCAATTACGAGACCTAAAGCTCAAAAATGGTATCGTTAATGTAAATAAGGAAAAATTTGAAAAGAAAAATGAAGCTCGACAAGTATACGCTCAACAATTAAAAGATGAGCTAAAAACAACTTTGCACACAGAACTAGAGCAAATGTTGAACCTCAATATGGTCGTTTTAAATGATATTTATGAGGTAAGAGACTATGCAGTCGAGAAAAAGAAAAATGTAATCTCCCTAAACGCAGGCTACGGTGGCGTTTACTTTGATGGTGGATTAGATAATCTCTCTTATGATGCAGGCCCTTATGTTGGTGTCTCTTTACCATTCGGTCGCTCTGCTTTCTCTTCGCCTTTTTGGGCGAACTCTTCTCTTAACTTTGGCGTTTTCTTACGCAACTTTGAAGACGAAAATGGCAATACAGTAACTGGCCCAATCTTAGGCCGCCCTTACTATGCAGGTCTTGGCTACAAAGTATTCCAATTCATTCGCCTAAATGCAGGAGCCACTCTTTTAGAAGAGAAAAAACAAGACCAATTTGATGTTAACCTAAGCGAAATCAAAGTAAGACCCTTCATCGGCATTAGCGCCGAAATTAATCTATGGGTTGGCTTAGGTAAGAAATAATTTAATTAGGAGCTTCCCCTTTCTCATTTTTGACATCGTCCGTAGGGGCCGTACCGATGTGTCGGCCCAACGATGTCAAAAATGAGAAAGGGTCGGGCTGTCCGCTCTTATGTGGCTATGATGGTCCTACTTTGCTAAGTGCTGCTTGTCTCTTATGGAGCCTGCGCACCACTAAGCGCCGTAAGTCCCATCATGGACGCCACATACCACTCCCATCCCTAAGCCAGTACTGGCAAAGGGAACAACTAAAACAAAACAACATATCAGCATGAAAAAATTAATGCTAATCATATTTTTAGCAGCCCTTTTAGGGTCTGCAAATACCTACGCCCAACAAGACGACTTCGGATGGCGTATTGGTTATGGTATAGGTTTTATGAATTATTATGGTGATTTAAGCTATAAAATTAAAAATTCCGCAAAAGACCACTATCTCAAAACTAAAGATAGAGGCGGTTTAGCTCAAGGAATCTTCCTTGAAAGACGCCTAGCACCAGGAACCAGCTTCCAAGTAAACTATAACTTTGGAAAATTCTCAGCAACTGACAGAGCTTATAAAGGAAGCGATTATTACCAAAGAGCACTCAACTTTGAGACATCCGTTAAAGATTTAAGTGCAGCTTTTGTATTCAGATCAGATAATGGCTTCCTATTAGGCAGAAATGCAGTCATAGCTCCTTACGTATTAGTAGGGGCAGGGATTACACGTTTCAAAGTATTTGGAGACCTTAAAGATGAAAATGGCGCCTATTACGACTATTCAGACAATAATGAGGAAGTCGAATTAGATGGCGATTACGAAACAGAACTCACTAACTTAGGAACAGAATTAGAAGACGATTATAGAACCACAGTTCTGAATATTCCAGTAGGACTAGGATTGAAGTTTGGTTTAGGACCAAGAGTAAGCCTTCACCTACAAACAGATTTAAAATATACCTTCACTGATCATTTAGATGATGTTTCAGATGCAGAATATAGAGTCGCTTATGATAGCGATGTTCAAGAATACGCAGCTCGTCCTAATACAGCTTATAATGAAAGTGTCAGAGGAAATGATAATGGCCTCAATGATATTTATATGTTTACTTCAGCTTCTTTACGTTTTTCATTCGGTAGAAAAAACGAAAAGTTCAAGACGCCATTTATTTATACAAATGATAGTCCAGGACTTTACAATACTGAATCAAGCAAACAAACAGATCTAAATACTTCAGAGGATGTTTCCAAAGAAAATGAATCGACAACTCAGGATTCTAAAACCTCAGCAGAGAATGAGGGGGAAGTAGAGGCGATAACAAAAGAAGAAGTTTCTTCTAAAGCTAGCGAAACAGAAGCCAATACTACCCCAAGCCCAGCCACTAATACAAGCGAAGAAGTAGTATCACCATCGGTTGCAACTAATCAAGAGAGTAATAAGAATGAAGCCAATAATGGCGCTAATCAAGCTGCTCAATCGGGTGCTGAAGAAGGTGCTAATGCTGAAGGCGGCATAGATTCAGATAGCAAAATCAATATCACTATCAATAACAATATCTATAAAGATGGGGAGATTGAAGTAGAAGAAAAAAAGGAAGTCATTAAGGTGATTGAAATTGAAGAGGAAAAAGAAGAGCCATCTGAAAAAAAAAAAGAGGCAAGCGAAAAAGAAGAAATAAAGGAAACTAATGATACTCAGCAAGAAGAAAATGCTAAAAAAGAGGAGCGTAGCAGAGAAGAGGTAGAGGAATTAAAGAAAGAAGTAGAAGAGCTGCAAAGAAAGCTGGAACTAAAAGAAGCGCTTGAAGAAGAGAGAGAAAAGCAAATCTTAAATGAAAACATTGAAGAGATCAAGGAGGAGATAGAAGAACTCAATAAAAAGTCGGAGAGTAGTAAAAAAGCAGAAGATAATGCTCAAAAAGAACAAGCTGAAGAAGCTAATCGACAAGTAAAAGAGTTAGAGAAAGAATTAGAAGCGATGCAAAAGCAAATGGATGAGCTGAATGAAGAAATAAAAAAAAAAGAAATCCGTCCAGTAACTAAGGAGGATACTTCAGTTAATAATGCTCCGAAAAGCAATTCAAATGAGGAAAAAAAGATCGTAGAGGAAGCTGAAATGCAAAAGGAAGCTAAGTTTGAGCTAAAAGAACCGATCAATGCTGGAGGAAGCAAATCAGAGGCAAAGTTAAATTTAGTAGAGCAAGAGCGTCTACAGATCAATTTTGGACTTAATTCAGATAAACTATCTCAAGCAACTGAGCTTGATAAGCTAAAACAAATAGCTACACGAATGGCAGGAGATAGCAGTTTATGGCTACACATCAAAGGATATACAGATAAGAATACCAGTGACAATAATTTAGCAGAGAAAAGAGCTAATTACATCAAGGATTACTTAGTTAAAAGTTTGAACGTCAATCCACAAAAATTAATTCTATCCTCTTTCGAACAGAATGATTTTTTCATATTTGATGCAGATGGCAACGAATTAGATCAAAAAGCGACTATTGTGCTTTTGAGATAAAACGCAAATCAAAAAAAGTGTATAACTGTGGATAAAAAATAATTTTTATTTTCAGCTATGCACTTTTTTCTTCATTAGGATGGCAAATATATTAAACACTTGCGTCCTATTAAAGCAACACTATCTAAGTGTTATCTTATTAGATAAATCATATAAGCTAAAGTATGATTTGCTTATTTTATTTTACCTTCTTAGTCTTTACCTCTCCTTCTTCCTTATTCAGGAACTGAAAAACCTTATCATTTACATAAGCAATACGATCATAGTTTAAGGAGTAATAAATGTACTTTCCTTCTCTACGAGTCGATACTAAGTCAACTTGACGTAGTATTCTAAGGTGTTGAGAGGTAATAGATTGCTCTAATCTAAGCGTATTGTAGATTTTATTGACATTTATCACATCATTTTTGTGGATAAACTCAATAATTGATAAGCGAAGGGGATGAGCTAAAGCCCTTAATATTTCTGAGGCTTTTTGGAGATTTTCAACATTAAAGTGGGACATAAGTATTTCTTTTGTACGTTAGTAAAGACAAAAACCCTGAGCTATTGCCTAACTCAGGGTTTTTATCTTAGGCTAAATTGAGTAATAATAGTCTCTGTTAACTATTATTAAACAATTATGTTGCCAAACTATTGAAGTGTCTAACTAATTCATCAAAAATGTTATTAATTTACTAGCTAAACTTCAATAAATCTATTTTGCTAACTCTTCAACAAGTTTACCGATTTCTTCGATTCTCTCGTGATTAAGTGCATAGTAGATGAATTTACCATCTCTTTCTGTATTCACTACACCAGATCTTCTCAAAATGGCTAAATGTTGAGATGCAACAGACTGCTCTAGTCTAAGCTTCACATAAATCTCAGTTACAGTCAATCTCTTATGTTCATCTAATAATTGAATGATGTTTTGTCTGAGTTTATGATTTACTGATCGTAAAACCAATACTGCTTTTCTAAGTTGATTATAGTCGATTTTGATGGTGTCACTTCCATTTCTTAATTCGACAGTTTCAGCTCTCAGTGTTCCCATAGAAAATAATTTTTAAATTAAGGAATAAATATCTATTTAACAAAAAGCTTTTAAGCTTTGAATATATTACGTTATGTAAAGATAACTGTTTTTCTTTAAATGCCCAAGTTATTTATGTAAAGCAAACTACTTAATGTGCTAAAAAAACGCAAAATATAAATGATTAAGAATCCTTATAGGCATAAGAGCTTCGTTAATACATTATCTATGTATTTCTTTAATTGTTTGAGTGGGTCGCTTTACTTGCGCTATAATATGGTTTTAAGTAAGATGGTTGATAATAAGCCAGATCCGCAAACTTTCCTTCCTTTAAGTAGGAATCGGCTAAATAAGTGATGTTTAGGGAGGAACAATATATATGGTCTATAAATAAGGCATTTTCATTTTTTATTATGTTTTTTAGTTTAGACGTACCAGAACCTATAAAAGCAACATTTTTATCACATAAGAATTCAGAAAAAGAGTTTTTATCTATAATTAATGGGGCAAGTGGCCGCAATAATTCGAGGGATTGAGTATAAACCCCACTAAAAACTTCCATTCTCCTTGCGTCAATCATTGGCGCTATAATGGTCTCTTTATCTACATGTTTTGAAGCTGCATAGGCTAAGCCTAAAAGTGTGTTTACAGCAATTAGTTTTTTGTTTAGAGAAAATGCGATACCCTGTGCAAATGAAGTGCATATCCTAAGACCTGTATAAGAGCCAGGGCCAGCACCTACTGCTATTGCATCCAAATCTGTGAGTTCCATATTTGCTTCCTTTAAAAGCTCATCAACATAAGATGAAAGCAGTTTGGAATGTGATTGAGGCACTCGTTCCTCTTTCACATATATGGGGTTCCCATCTTTCGATAATGCTACAGAACAATATTCAGTAGCGGTTTCTAAACAAAGTATCCAACTCATTTTCTTACAATAGGCTGTTAAAATATAACAGTTTTAATTAAGTCAAGAGATTATCAAAGGTAATTTAATTGTAATAAGTAATTTAGCGCATTCCCGACATTTATATATTTTTAATGTTGGAACGTTAATTTTTGATAAGTGTTATGACAATGTTTTTTTGACTTGTATATTTTAGAATGTAACTTCTTGTTCTACTTCTCTATCCCCTCTTTTTACTTTTACGATAGTGGTTTCTCCTTTTTTAAATAAAGATAAACACTTCATATAAGCCATCATATCAGGTACTTCATATTCGCCCATTTTAATGACGATATCACCATCTTCGATTCCAGCATTAGCAGCAGGTCTTCCGCTTCTAACACCATCAATCTTCATCCCATATCCATCATAGAGATAATCTGGAACGACTCCCAGAGTTACAGCAAAATTGATTTTGCTACGTTCATTTTGGTCATCAGTTTTATTAAAACTCAGCTTACCATTATCATCTAATTCTTCGATGGCTTTAAGGGTATAATCAAAGACTGTATATACGCCATCATAATTAATTTTGAACTCATCATCAGATGGTTTGTGATAATCTTCATGGGCGCCAGTAAAGAAATGAATAGCAGGTACATTATTGAGATAAAAGTTAGTATGGTCAGAGCTACCAATACCAGAGTCAGTCGTCTTGATTTCCAAGTTTTCTAAATCTAATTGGGCCAGTTGTTTCCAGTCCTCTGAAGTACCTGTTCCATTAATAACTAATGAAGGAGCATCTTCATCCATACGTCCAACCATATCATAATTGAGCATATAGTTAGTACTTTCTAAGCTAATAGCTGGATTTTTTACATAGTAGTTAGATCCATAAAGTCCCAACTCCTCTCCAGAGAAACCAATAAATAGGTAATTATTATTGGTGTATATTTTTTCATTTTTAAGGTGACGAGCTAATTCTATAAAGACTGCTACGCCACTAGCATTATCATCAGCCCCATTATGGATAGCTGACTCTCCTGTGTGTAATGATCCATAATGTCCATATCCAAGATGATCATAGTGACCTCCAATGACAACTGTATATTCAGCATTATTATCTAAATAGCCAAGTACATTGTGGCCTTTCTTTTTGATAATATTGAGAGAAGTACTTAGCGCTGCCTTTTTTAATTTTCCAAAACGTTGGTAGGCTTCCTTTTTAAGGAATAGAACCGGTATTGCAGATGCTTGGACATTATTTTTCAAAGTTCCAGTAGGATCATCCATCTGATCTTCATCATTGACTAGGATGATTGCTTTGGCACCAGCTTCTTCGGCAGTTTTAATTTTTTGTTCGATGGCTGTATGTGGGTAGAAAGTGGAGTGTGGGTTGATTCCTTCTGGCGATCCTAAATGAACTAAGGCGATTTTACCGTTTACTTTACTTTTTTTATAATCATTGTGGTTGAGGTCAAGCGCTTTGATTCCGTATCCTACATCTACTATAGAGCTATTGATTTTGTCATTTCCTGACCTAGCAAGTGGATAAAAGTCTTTATTTAATTCAAGCGAATTTCCATTGATGGCTAAAGTATTACTACCACTCAACTCTTTACCAGCACTAAATTCAAATTGTTGGATATAAGAATTATCATCTCCTTTGGGGCTTAAGCCAATTGCTTCAAATTGTTGAGTAATGTATTCATAAGCGAGTTTTTCTCCTTTAGAACCAGTATCTCTACCTTCTAGCTTATCATCGGCTAAATAGCTGATATGCTTTTTGAACCAATCCATTGTAGTTGGAGCACTTTCTTGCGCAAAAATAGGTGTGCTAAGGGAAATAGTGCATACTAGGGCTAAAGCACTAATATGTCTTTTGTATTGAATTAATATTTTGGACACAGTATTTGTTTTTAAAAACACGAAATAAATGTTTACACAAGTATTTAACGTTGATAACAAATTAAGGTTTAACGGAATATGAAAGGGGAGGTATTTAGGGGGGAAACACACTGCCTTACTAAAAGGCAGCGAATTAACTAACAAAGCTTAGGGTGATTCGGTTCCATTAATTATTAAAAAAATAGGATAATTAAATTGTATTATTTGATTTTCAGTTATTTGTGAGCTTATTTTTTTACAAATTTATCGATTAAGTAAGTATCGCCATCTACTATTTGTAGATAGTAGAGCCCTGATTTTAGGTGGTTTATTGTGATGTTGTTTTTGCCTTGTAGCCTTGGTTGAGAAATTAGGTTTCCATCCATGCTATATAGACTTATTAGGGCTTCATTACTCAATTGTGGACCATAGATGAATAGTTGTTCGTTAGCAGGATTAGGGTACAGTTCGTACTTGATTTTTGGTATGGCTTGATTAGCCGTGCTGCTTGTGTCTATTAAGATACCCTTTTGGTAGTATAGGCCAGCATTATCGCTATCATCTTGGTAGATTAGGTGGAAGGCATTATTGCCGTAAGCGATATCGGGATTTCTTTGATTGCCATCTTGATTGGTGAGAGCAATAGCATTGGTTCCAATATTTTCGAGTTCAGTGGCTGTGGATCGGTAGATGTCTATATTGCCTGTATTATTGACTTCCCATACGGTGGCTATTTGGTCAGTGCTGGTAGCGATTCGGGGATAATTTTGTATGCCATCTTCATTGGTCGCTCCTTCATTAAGCAGGCTTTGAAAGTCTGCTTGCATATCATCCGCTTCTAAGGCGCTTATGTAGACTTGGGAGAAGCCTTCGGCACTACTTGCCCATACTGACAAAATATGATCTTCGTCCCATATCGCTAAATCTGGCCCTGTTACAGGGCAAGCGGCTATTTGCCAGTTAGTATCATCCATATCAGTAGCAGTATCGAAGTCATAGGGATCATTGGTGGATTGGCTGATCCATATATCACGCACGTTATTGGTGTTATTTCTGAAGGCGAGGTAATAGTTATCTTCAAGGCTGATCATTTCGGATGGGCAGCATTCGCATACAATAGGGCCGTTAGAAGAATCGCTTGCAATGATGAGCTGGCTAAAGCTTTGATTGTTTGCATTGTATTCTATGACCATATAGCGTGCGTCTGCGTAGCTTAGGTTGGTGGAGATGAAGCTAATGATGGCATTGCCTGATTCATCAGCATATACATTGGCTAGGTAGGCGTTTCTGTTTTCTTCAGCGGGAATTTGTATGGGATTGCTATAGGTGAGTCCGCCATCTTGTGAGTAGCTTAGGTAGGATCTGGCTGGGCTGCCTTGATCGCCATCAAATACGATGAATACTTGATCGTTATGAGTGCTGATAGATGGGCCTTCGTGTATGCCCGCATAAGCAGATACTTCGCCATTGATGGCGATGGGGTCTGATAGGGTTTCGCCATCATAACGAGCGGTGTAAATGGCTTTAGGATTGGTGGTTTTGGCCCAGAGTAGATGGGTGGATTCTCCATTATTGACGATTCTTGGTCGGGTATTTCCGTATTGTTCGGCATCAATTAATTGTATGCTTTCTTGCCATTCTATGATGGTTTGGGCATGGAGTAGGCTTAGAAAAAGCAGAGAGGTGAGTGTTAGTATTAAGTGTTTCATTGTATTTGATTTGTATTATGTAGCTAATATACGAAGAATTAATTGGCTTAGGGATGGTAGCGGTATGTGGCGGCCATGCTGCGACTTACGTAGCTTAGTGATGCGATGGCTGGCCCGCAGGGCAGACAAGCAGCGCTTAGTGAAGTAGGAGCTGCATAGCCACATAATAGCGGACAGCCCGACCCTTTTTTATTTTTTTATTCGAGGGCGGACACATAGGTACCGCCCCTACAGTCGAATAAAAAAATAAAAAAGGGGAAGCCCCGAATAGAACAATAAACGATGAATTATGAATGGAATAAATGGTATTCTAATTAAAAAAGGGCCGACATAAATGCCAGCCCTTTTATTCGTTAGTATTTGATTTTTAAATTATTATTGTCCAGCTAGGATGCTGTTGTATCTTTCTGAGTCATTTAAGAGGTCGATGGCATTGGTGATTAGGATATCACTTTCCAAAGATGCTCTTGCTTCGCCTTGGCTGTAGTAGTATCGATTAGCGATTTCTGCTTTTAGTTGTGGAATAATTTCGTCTTTGTGCTTAGTTGCGTAGCTTGCGTTTTTGCTAGTGATTTTTGTTTCTAGGTCTTTTAGGTCTGTTTGGATAGCGTCGTAATATTTTTCTGATTCGGCGCTTTCTTTTAGTGTTTCTAAAAGGGCTAAGGTTTGTGATTCGAAGGTGATTTCTTTTTTATCTAAGTAAGAGATAAAATCTTGATAATCTTGATCTGTGATTTCGAATTCTTCTGGTGCTACGATAGAGTCGTATTTTGTACGGTAGTAATTAGCGTAATCGAATAGGTGGTATTCATCTTTGAGGTATTTGGTATAGCTGCTGTAGTTGTCAGCTTTTACTTCTATATCAGGATTGACACCGCCTGCATCGTATACAGTACGTCCGTTTTTAGTTTTGAATTCTTGTCTGACTGAATCAGGTATTTCTCTTACGCCGTCAGCATATTTACCAGAATAATCTTTTGATTGGATACAACGTCCACTTGGCAATAAGTATCGGGCTACGGTAATTTTTAGGCGTGGGCGATTGGCTCCTTTCGGTAAGAAGTCAAGTTCCAATTCTTTAACATTTTGTACGAGTCCTTTTCCGAAAGATGTTTCTCCCATTACGACTCCTCTATCGAAGTCTTGCATGGCACCTGATACGATTTCTGATGCAGAGGCAGACTTGCCATTGATGAGTACAACTAGTGGGATATCTTTGTCCAAAGGAGCTTCTTGTCCTAGGAATTCTCTATTCCATTCAGGATTATTTCCTTCATTGCTTAGGATGAGTTCGCCTTGATCTACGAAGAGATTACAGATACGAATGGATTCGTTCATGAGTCCACCTGGGTTGGCTCTTAGATCCAGGACTAATTTTTTGGCACCTTGTTCTTTTAATTCTTCGATAGAACCTTTTAGAAATGCGGCGCATGCTCTGGTGAAGCGAGTTAATTTGACGTAGCCTACATCTTCATTTAGCATAGTGTGGTAGGTTACGCTTTCTGGTTTTACGACTTCTCTTAATAGTACTTGTACATCTTCTTCACCGCTTACTCCTTTGGTCATGTGTAGGGTAATATCTGAGCCATTTTCGCCTACTAGATAAGCTTGTACATCTTCTAAGCTTAGTCCTTTAACTTCTTGTCCGTCTAGTTTGTTGATGATGTCTCCGGGTTGTATACCTGCTTCAGCGGCGGGTAAACCTTGCAAGATTTCTTCTACGATGAATTTTTTATCTCTTTTGACGAGTTTTATGCCTATATCACCTGGGTTTCCTAATTGTCGTAGTCGAGCTGCTTGAATTTGTGATTCTGTGATATAGTTGGTATAAGGATCAAGTGTTTTAAGCATTGCATTGATTCCTTCTTTCATTAATTCAGCTGATTCTATGTCGTCTACATAGCTTTCGTGTAGTTCTTGGTATAGATTAGAGTATAGGTCTAAGTTTTTAGCGATTTGGAAGTATTTGCTTTCCATGAAGCTGAAAGAGATACCGACAACTGCTATGAGTAGGACCGCTAAGAGTTTTTTATTTATTTGATTGAAAGTCATCTTTATTTTGATTTTTTAAATTTAGAAATGAAATACTGGCTTCTCAATTACTTACCAGTAAGGATACTTTGGTAGCGTTGCTGATTTTTGAGGACTGATACGGCCTCTTTTAAAGCGGTATCATACTGTAGGGAAGTAACGATTCTACCTTTTTGGTAGTAGTATCTTGAGCTAATTTCCTCTGTTAGTATTTCAGCTATTTCATCTTTAAATTTATAGATGTCTTTTTGTTTGTCTGATTTGATTTTTGTTTCTAAAGTTTTGATTTCGCTATCAAGGTCGGGCATATAGCCTTCTTTTTCTGCTGTTTCCTTTAGTTTTTCTAAGATTCTTTCGCTTTTAGTTGAGTAGTTATATTTTTTATCCGATAAGAAATTGACAAAGTCTTCAAATTCTTGATCGGTGAGTTGGAATTTGTTGGCATCAGCAATAGTTGGGTGGTTGTAGAAGTATTTGGTTGCGTAATCGAAGATTAGGTCTTCTGATATAAGTGTGATTGTGATATTGGCTAAGAATGGATCTTCTACTTCAATATCGGGATCAATTCCGCCAGCGTCATATACTTTACGGCCATTACGCGTATTAAAGACGGTACGTAGAGAGTCGGGTACTTTATCAGCTCCATCTTTATAACCACCAGAGTAGTCGATTGCTTGAATACATCTGCCGCTTGGGAGGTAGTATTTAGAGGTGGTTAGTTTGACGCGTGTGTTGTAGCCTGTTTCTTTTGTTGTTTGTACGAGTCCTTTTCCGAAGGTTCGTTGTCCTATTACGACTCCACGATCAACATCTTGCATGACTCCAGATACGATTTCGGAAGCAGATGCGGAGCTACCGCTGGTTAGTACTGCAAGTGGAATTTCGAGGTCTGCTGGAGCTTTACGTGTTTTATATGATTTATCCCAGTCGGTTAATCGTCCTTTGGTGTTGACGACTTCTTCTCCTTTAGGGATGAAGATACTGCTTACGTCTACTGCTTCATTTAGGAGGCCTCCGGGGTTTCCTCTAAGGTCTAGTACGATGCCTTTGAGGTCATTTTCTGCTTTAAGTGCTTGGAGCGCTTTGCTTACATCATCGGAGCATCTTTCTGTAAAGCTGGTCAGTAAGATGTATCCGATGCCATCTTCCACCATAGCATGGTGTGGAACGCTTTCTATTTTTATTTCTTCTCTGGTGAGTTCTTTATCGAGGGTTTGGCCGTTTGGTCTTTCTATTTTGATATTGACAGCGGTACCTGGCTTACCTTTTAGCATTTTGCTAATATCGTTGGTATTTTTGTCTTTTGCGGATGCTCCGTCTATTTGAAGGATTTTGTCACCAGCTTTAAGATCTGCTTTAAATGCGGGGAATCCTTCATATGGCTCAGAGATGATGACATAGTCGTCTACTTTTTTGATTAAAGCTCCGATGCCTCCATATTTTCCAGTTGTAGCGAGGTTATAATTACTGATTTCCTCTTCTGGGTAGAATGTGGTGTATGGGTCGAGTGAAGTGAGCATGCCATCTATACCAGCTTTGACTGATTGGTCGATATTAATATCATCTACGTAGAGTTTATTTAGTTCTTGGAAGATGGTAGCGAATAGGTCTAAGTTTTTAGAGATTTCGAACTTATTGCTATTGATAAAGGAAAAGGATATAGCTGACAGACTAACTAGTAGTATGACTAATCCTATTTTAATATTTTTTTGAAGCATCCTGAGCTTATTTAATTGTTTGTATGAGCGTTTGGTCTGATTTGATGTGGTTTGCTATTGAACTCATTTAAAGTTTTCCTACTGGCTTAGAAAATGGCTGTTTTTCCGTATTTCTTCGTTATTTTTTCAGTCCGTAGCCCTGCTATGCACCTCAAAAATGCCTTGAACTACGAAAAAACAGCTAATTTTCAGCTTCATTATAAAACTTTAAATGAGTTCATTATGATTTTATGCTTTCCACTTAGTTTATAAGTAGCTAAAGTTAATTATTTCGGCAGTTCTGATGGCCTCTTTTTAGCTTATCCTTCGTTGCTTTTCTTAGCAATAGCCCTGCTATTAAGGCGAAAAGCGCCTTGGCTAAGCTAAAAATAAGCTCATCAAGAATGCACGAATAATTACCTTCAACTACTTAGACGTTTTTATAGCAACTTAAGGTATACTATTTAGGGCTTAGATAGTAGTTTTTAAATAATTTTAACTTTGATAGTACATTTTACATCAATGTTAGCTTATTTTCATTCAAACATAGCCTTTTTAGGTCTTAAAAATACTTGTTTTATTGATTTACTTACTTCTATTGCTAAAAGTTTGCCAGTTTCGACAATTCATTAACGGTTAAGCACTTGTTTTAGTGCGTTTTAGGGGACTGGGTCGTGTCCGCTACCTCCGAAAGGGTGGCAGGAGCTAATTCTTTTGATTGCGAGCCAAGTGCCTTTGATTGGGCCATATTTTTGGATAGCTTGTATAGCATAATTGGAACAGGTGGGGGTATATCTGCATGCGTTTGGTAAGTAAGGAGAAATAGCTATTTGGTAGAATCGAATCGGTAAGATTAGGATTTTCTTAAGCATTGGTCTGTTCTATCAGGTTTTTATGTAGGTACTTTAAAGATAAGGCTAAACTCTTTGAAATGGTTTGATATGGGTGGAATTCTTTTGCAAGGAAGATGAACATGAGTGCAATTTGTTGATCATTATTAGTTAAATCATTACATAGAGATTGCTTTTGAAGTCGATAGGCTTCACGCATTTGTCGTTTGATACGATTTCGATCAACGGCTTTTGGGAATTTTTTTTTGGATACACTGAAGGTAGTTTGAATAGGGTAGGAGCTATTCAATTCTGTTTGGAGCCACACGATTCTAATGGGATAGAACGATTTTGATTGCCCGTTTACAAATAGGCTTTGTATGAGCTTACGGCTTTTGAGGCGTTCCCCTTTTTTGAATTGATTATTAGGCAATTGCATGTAATATGCAGTATTAAAGAATACTAAAACAATAAATAGCCGTTTTCTACTGGATAAAGAGGAAGCAGAAGGAGGTGAATTAACAAGTTCAAGAAACAGCTGAGTTCAGATAATCAATTCAGCTGTTTCTTGAGTTTTATTATTTTTTCCAGAATTCGTCAGAAACAGTTAATTTTTTTCTGCCTTTTTTTCTTCTGCTTGCTAATACTTTACGACCTGATTTAGAGTTCATTCTTTCTCTAAATCCGTGCTTATTTTTTCTTCTTCTATTAGAAGGTTGAAATGTCCTTTTCATCTTATCTGTTTGTATGAACTCGTTTAAGGTATTTTTGTGGGCTTAGAAAATGGCTAATTTTCAGCCTTGACATAAAACTATAAATGAGTTTTTAAAAAAGTTCAGCAAAGGTACAACTTTTATTCTATGATTACAAGAAGGGGAACTTTAAATTGTAATTCATAGCTAAAATAGCCTATATATTATCTATAGAATGGGATTTATTTGTTTAGTTCCATTCTGATATATTGCAGCAGATTCTCTTTAGTTTTAGGATCTTTGAAGGCGCCTCTGTATTCTGCGGTAAGGGTGGTGCTATTCACGTCGTTGATTCCTCTGGACATTACGCAAAAGTGTCGTGCTTCGATAATTACAGCTACATCATCTGTGTCTAGTGCTTGTTGTAATTCTTCTGCGATTTGCATGGTGAGTCTTTCCTGTACTTGTGGTCTTCGGGAGTAGTAATTGACGATTCTATTAATTTTAGATAGTCCGACTACTTTTCCGCTTGAGATATAGGCCACATGGGCTCTTCCGATAATTGGTAGGAAGTGGTGTTCACAAGTGGAGAATACGCTAATATCTTTTTCCACTAGCATTTCATTGTATTGGTAGCTATTGTCGAAAGTTTTAGCGAAAGGTTTATTTTCTGGTTTTAGGCCGCTAAAAATTTCTTTAACGAACATTTTAGATACTCTATAAGGGGTTCCTTTTAGGCTATCGTCTTTCATGTCGAGTCCAAGGGTATGCATAATTTCCTTGAATAGAGGTTCTATTTTGGCCATTTTTTGCTCATCAGATAAATCGAATGCATCTTCTCTGAGGGGGGTATCAGTAGAGCCTACCCAATGAGCATCACCAATCTCTTCATGTACATGGGAACAGTTATTATTGTTCACGTGTTGATTTTCCTTTAAATTCATTCAATAATAGTTAAGTAGTAACATTAGCTATTTTTCAAAACTATCGTTAGGTGTTTTGTTTGATTATGCTAGTTTCCTTGTAAAGTTCTAAGCCTTTTAAAGGAGTTGTTACCATATGTGAATAAAATCCTTTTAAAAACAATGGATTCAGAATAATGTTCTGAATGGGGGTAAATAGGGGATATTAGTGTGTAAAAGAGCGGAATGAGTATTTAGCAAAATGATGTTCTAAATGAGTGTGTTACAATTAAAAAACCTAAAGTTAGTGCAAAAAGTTCAATTAACTAAAGGCGCTTTTCTTTTGTGTTTTAATCAAATCGCATTTTAGATAACAAGAATGTTGTGAAAAAGTTTGATGCATTTTACTGCTAATAGTATGTATCAGTTGGATTTGTTTTTTTTGCACGAGGGATAGGAGCGATATGAGGTGCTATTATTTGCTTTATGAAGCAAGGAGGTAAGCAGGCTTGCCCCGAAGGGGAAGACAATTACCGACTATGCTGAATAGCTAATAAGAGTGCCTCATACAAGCGGATAGCCCGGTCCGAAATGAATGGCGGGCTTTTTATACTAATTGGGTTGTGATGGGAAGTTATGAGAGGCAGTTAGTATTGTTTTTATATGGGGGAGTATAGCCCAGAATGAATGTAGGACGTGCCCTAATAATATGACTGTTTATATTTTAGGTGGGAATTTAACTACTTGACACCAGTATTGTAATAGGATATCGATAAAGCCGCTAAATTGGTTGAAATCAACTGGTTTTTTGATATAGCTATTGGCTTGTAATTGATAGCATTGTCTGATATCATCTTCTGAAGAAGAGGTTGTTAGGACGATGATCGGGATACTTTTTAGCTTATCATCTTGTTTTGCGATTTCTAGTACTTCTTGCCCGCTCATTTCGGGCATATTTAAATCCAGTAGGATTATATCTGGGGGGCTAGCATTTTCGTATGGGCTTTGATTGGTCAAATATTCAATGCCTTCACGTCCATTTCTTACGACATTAAGTGTACTCTTGATTTGACTGTCTTCAAATACTTTCTTCATGAGGAAAATATCGCCCTCATTGTCCTCCATTAACAAAACGTCCAAACTCTTATTCATAAGTCCTGTAGTTATAGTATCTTTTATAAAAAGGTTTTTAGGGATATGGTTATTATTACTTATTTGGCTTGCATGCATTTTTTAAGTTCTTTTTGTGACGTAAAATATTCAATAAGTTTCTACTTTCGGTGTAAATATTTTTAATTTAACAAATAGTGATATTTGATTGTGATAAAAATATTTTGTTTGTAGCAATTTATAAATAGGGTTTTAGGAACGTTTAAAAAATAATTTCCACATTTAGCAACTAATCTTTTGCACCAATACTTCGTTTAAAGGCCTTGCCGATGCGCTGCATCGGCTGCATTCCTTACAGGACAGGCTTTCGCCTTGTCTTGATACAAAATATTTAGCTGCAAATGCCAATCTTATTTTTTAAACGTTCCTAAGCTCGGAGTTATATTAGAAATTCCTTAAGTAAGTAGTGGTAAAAAAACTGGATATAAATTTTATGACTTTTGCTCCTGCTACTAAATCATAACATAGAGAGCTTGATATTGTTTAAATAATGCCTTTTTTAATTGAAAAATCCTTCAACATCTTGCGTGAGGGATGGTAGCGGTATGTGGCGTCTATGCTGTGACTTACGTAGCTTAGTGATGCGATGGCTGGCTTTAGCAGACAAGCAGCACTTAGCGTAGTAGGAGCAGCATAGCCACATAAGAACGGACAGCCCGACCCTTTCTGATTTTTTTCATCGGAGGGCGCACACATAGGTAGCGCCCCTACGGGCCGATGAAAAAAATCAGAAAGGGGAAGCCCCTAATGGTTCAATTTATTAGTCCTTGACAGCCCAAGTTTTGTCTTTTTACGATTCTACTTCGTTATTTTTTCGTTTCGTAGCCCTGCTATGGGCCTCAAAAATGCCTTGTATAATCGCAAAAATACTACAACTTAACTGTCAGAAACTTATAAACTGAACCACTAATTTAATTATTTCGGCAATTCTGATGGCCTCTTTTTAGCTTATACTGCTGATCCTTATAGGACAAGCTTTTCTTAGCAATAGCCCTGCTATTACTTGTTAAAAATGCCTTGTCTAAGCAAAAAATAATCTCTATCAAGAAGACCGAAATAATTAAATCAACTACCTAAGTCTGCGTATCATTGTATAAGAGGGATTCCCTCTATTTTCTTTCTAAAAAAAATCTTCTGTTGGATTCTGAATATTTATATAGGAAATGGTCATTCATGCTTAGCTGCTTATTACTATTGATTAGTAATTGGGGGAGTAGTGTCAATGCCCAAAGGCAGTTTAAGATATATAGTGTTAATGAGGGCTTGGCGAACTCAACTGTTCATCATTTAATGCAGGATCAGAATGGTTATTTGTGGTTTGCTACAGATGCAGGTATTAATCGATTTGATGGTAATAATTTTGAGACTTTCACGATGGATGATGGTTTAGGGGATAATACCATTTATGAGATTAAGGAAGATAGTCAGGGAAGAATTTGGTTTATGCCATATAATGGGCAGTTATCTTACTATAAAGAGGAGATTTTTTATAATGAGTCGAATGCACCTGTATTTAATCAGATCGAGTATAATTCCTCTGTCTTTTCTTTTTTAGAGGACAATGACCAAAATTTGTGGTTTGTGTATTCTAATAAAGGCTTAGTTAAGTTAGACGAAGATGGGGTGTCTCATATTGATATACCAGGCACTATACATTCTATATGGAAAACTTCTGATGGAATCAATGCCTTTGCTAGTTTTGCGATGGTTGAGATTAAGGGCAAGGATATTAATTATCAAGAAATTAATTATGGAACCTCTGCTCATAAGAAGCCAATAGCTTATTTGGGGAATGGGGAGATTTTGTATTCTTGTAAGTCGGGTTTGTGTATTATGAAGGAGACAGATACAGCTAATGCTCGTGTATTGATCACCTCAGAAGATTTAGGTACGAGGGATTTGATTTCGGCTCTTAAAGTTGATCAGTTAGGAAATTTATGGGTTGGGACACAAGGAGGAGGCATCTTTTGGTTTGAGGATTTTATGAATCAATCAGCTAAACCACCAGTTCGATATTTAGAAGGGGAGTATATCACCAGTATATTGGAGGATAGAGAAGGTAATTTTTGGTTTTCCACTCATGGCAATGGCGTCTTTTTTTTAGCAGATTACCATGATGATTTCGAAAGAAATTTATTGACGAGAACGCTCAGTGATCAGCCAGTTCATTCTGTTTTTGAGGATAGTCAGGGGAAGGTTTGGGCAGGTATGCAGAATAGTGATATTTATATTTATGATGGTGACAGTATTTATAATCACACAATTGATAAGGGATATAAGGGAATAGATCGGATAGTAGATATTTTTGAGCATGAAAATGGTCGAGTATGGACTGCTTTTGATCAAGGGCTTTATATTTGGGAGAATGACACGCTTGCTGATTATGAGATTAAATGGCCGAAGGGGTCTATCTTTGGCTATATGTCATTTGAAATGACGGAAGACGAGTTATATGATTTTATCAAGATTGAGCCAATTAAAAAGATGGTTTATAATCGATCTGACAATACTGTTTGGTTGGCGGATAAACGTCATATAGTTCAGGTAATTGAGACTTTGGGAAAAGTGACTCCTTATCAGATACAGTTATATGGAGTGGGCTTAGACTCTGAAACGATGTGTGTTTTGCCAGGCAAGGATGAATTTTGGTATGGGACCAATACCAGCTTTTACCGTTTTAGTAGCAAAGACAGTTCTTTCCATGATTATGGAGCAGAATTTCCAGCCTTGCGGCAAAGAATTACGGATATTAAGGAGTTAGATGATGGTACCTTTTGGATTAGTACACATGGGAATGGTTTAGTACATTTTGATGGGGAGAAACCTATAGAACAATTAACAAAAGAAGATGGGCTTATCAGCAATATTTGTAAGAAATTATTGGTCGATGATTATCAGCAGCTTTGGGTAGTGACGAATAAAGGACTTAATAAGATCAGTTGGCAAAATGGAAAAAGGCGATTTTTTTCTTACTCAGCAGTAAATGGTTTACTGGCTAATGAAATCAATGATGTATTTGTCAAAAAAAATAAAGTATATGCAGCCACCACTAAAGGCTTGAGTATTTTTAATGCTGAAAAGCTAGATTCTATTGCCTCAGCTCCTCCTGTGTATTTTAAAAAATTAGAAGCCAAGGATACGATTATTATAGATCCATCTAATGTAGAGTTGAACCATGCCCAGAATCAATTAACGATTCATTTTACCGCTCCTGTTTTTCAGCATAATGAAGCAGTAAGTTTTCAATATAAACTATCTGATGATGACGATTGGAGTACAACAGAACAGCGCTCGGTTTCTTATGAAAAATTGCAGCCAGGTATTTATAATTTAGAATTAAGGGCGAAGCATTATAATAGTGAGTGGAGTAAAGCAGAGACTTTAAAGTTTACGATTCAGCCTGCTTGGTGGCAAAAGCTCTGGGTACGTATTTTAGCATTGGCGCTCTTAGCGGCCTTAATTGGATATTTTGTTACTAGAAGAATAAGAGCCGTCAATCGAAAATCTCGATTACAAGCCAAGGTTAGTGAATTAGAATCACGATTATTAAGGAGTCAGATGAATCCACACTTTGTCTTTAACTCCATGAACATTATCCAATACTATATTGCTACCAGCGAAGAAGATATGGCCTTAATGTACATTGAGGACTTTGCGACTTTAATGCGAATGATCTTAGAAAATTCCAAAAAACCGTCTATTTCCATCGCACAAGAGTTAAAGTATTTGGAGCTTTATTTACAATTAGAAGGAAGAAGGTTTAGTGGCAAATTTGATTTTAAAATTAATGTGGCAGATGATGTAGACATCAATACTTATCACATGCCGCCTATGCTCATCCAGCCTTTTGCGGAGAATGCTATCAAACACGGCCTTATGCCTAAGCGAGACAAAGGCTCCTTAAGAATTGATATTTCTAAAGAAAACAAAAAGTTGAAATGTGTGATTGAAGATGATGGAATAGGAATAGACGTTTCTCTGAATAATAAAAAAATGGATGGCAAACATAAATCATCAGCAATGCTAATGACCAGAGAGCGCCTCTCTCTTTTAGACGATAATTTAGCCCAATTAGAAATCAAAAACCTCTATGATGAAACAGTAGAGCCTAAACGCTCCTTAGGCACTCGAATTACCTTATATTTACCTTTAGAAACTGCCACGGTTCAGGCAGATAAGGAGGCCAATGATCTTAATCAATTGCGTAACTCATTAAAGAATTAAAGAATACTAATACTTCCAACAGCTCACTAAGTGATCATTTACCATACCCACAGCCTGCATATAAGCATAACAAATAGTAGAGCCCACAAACTTAAATCCACGCTTTTTCAAATCCTTGCTCATGGCATCAGACTCCGCTGTTGTAGCAGGCACTTGTTCCAGTTTTTTCCACTTATTCACAATCGGCTCATGATTCACAAACTGCCAAATATAAGCATCAAAACTCCCAAACTCTTTCTGTACTTTCAAAAAAGCCTTCGCATTTCCAATCGTCGCATTCACTTTCAAACGATTCCGAATAATCCCTTTATCCTCTAATAATTTCTCCACCTTTTTATCCGTAAAGCGAGCAATTTTCTTCGCATCCCAATTCGCAAACGCCTTTCGGTAAGACTCCTTACGCACCAAAATTGTATACCAACTCAATCCAGCCTGCGCGCCCTCCAGATTCAAAAACTCAAATAATTTTGTATCATCATGCACCGGTATTCCCCATTCATTATCATGATAATCCCGATAAATGTCATCCTTTAAACACCAAGCACATCTATTTTTTCCATCTTCCATTTGAGTCAATTTATTTTTATTTGGGGCTTCCCGCTGCGCTCGTAAAGGCGAAGTGCGTAGCACAAGCATAATATTTATCATTCATCATTATGCATTACTCATTGCAAGCGAAGCGCAGCCGTCGGGCTGTCCGCTCTTATGTGGCTATGTGCCAGCTATTGCGCTAAGGCTCTCTTGTCTTCCACTGCGTGGCAAGCCTGCGTGAGCCTAAGCTCCATAAGCTGTCCCATGAACGCCACATACCGCTACCATCCCTAAGCCGATTTTTTAACTGATTAACTTTATAACTGAAAAACTGATTAACCGAAATATTTTATCAAAAAGCCAGTTATTCCGTTTATCCGTTTACCAGTTATTCCGTTTACCAGTTTATCAGTTTATC
>JAHDDN010000530.1 GCA_020629335.1 Chitinophagales bacterium
ATTTTTTATTTTCTACTGTTTAAGCGTCATGCCGTCATAATGATAAACTTCTGATCGGAATTTGCCCTATTTTATTGGCTTAGCCATTCAACTAATTTACCAATACACCATTCAACTAATTCACCAATACACCATTCAACTAATTTACCAATACACCATTCAACTAATTTTTTATTAGGGCGGCTATTCCTGCTATCCATTATTATGCAGCTATGTCTGCACTACTTCGCTAAGCTGTACTTGTCTTCCACTGCGTGGCAAGCCTGCGTCCAGCTAAGCTACGTAAGCACAGCCATTGACGCTGCATACCATTCCTATCAGGGCCGCGGTATTGCAATCTTCAAGAGGCCATTCTCTCTATTAGTTTGCTTCCATTTTGCAATTTTAAATCGTGATTTTGCACGTCTTAGACGTTGCGGTGCAAGGTCTCCACAGGAAATTATGACAAACACATCCTTGTAGAGACGCATTGCTATGCGTCTATTAGTCGTAAGATGAAGACTGCTTAACATTCCAATCATGACCAAACGCAGCATCAATCACCAGCCCAATGACTAAACCCAATGCTAAAAAACAACTCCCCCTTATTATCTAATTTTTCTAATTCTGTCTTGAAGGCTGCCGAAACAAATAGGCTGTGTTTATATTGCCAGATATTTCCATCCTCTCCGCTTAACATTTTAATACTATCTGGATTGATATGATTTTTTATATCCAATTCATAATAATTACTCCACTCTTCATTGGTAGATACTCTTTTTACGACCACCTTTTTTATTTCTACTTCCTTATTATCTAAAGTATCAAAGGCAAACTTTAAAGATTCATCAATAAGGGTATAATCTGAACCTACCATCAATACTGAAAAGTCTCGATACTCAATAATGCGAAAGCTATCAACAGACATTCTCCAGAGATTGTGAAATAAATCTCTGCTGCCTACGTGATAAATGTCTTTCATTTTTTATTATTTTATTTGGATCACTATTATTTCGGTAAGAGAGACGCATTGCAATGCGTCTCTACAGGTATCTTACTTAAATATTTGATTTAACTCTTGCTGATATTTGTCTATCGCAGGTTTAATTATTTCTTGTTCTGCTTGTGCAATACTTAAAATACTCTCTAAGCCAAATTCTTGATTTATCCAATCTTTATAATCTTGGTTAGCGGGATTTGATTCTTCATCCTCATAAAACAAATCAAAGCTTTGATAATCAGAAACCACATAAGGTTGAACTGAATTTAAAGTCAAAAATCTCATGAGTTCAAATATATTATTAGCTATATAATAAAGTAATTATCAAATTTTGCGGCCCCGATGGAAGTGGTATGTGGCGTGATGAGGGGGCTTACGTAGCTTAGCTGGACGCAGGCTTGCCACGCAGTGGAAGACAAGTACAGCTTAGCGAAGTAGCCGCCGAATAGCCACATAAGAACGGACAGCGGGAAAAGCCGCCCTAATGGTAAATTAGTTAAATAGTATATTAGTTTAAAATGACAGAGTTAGCAAGCACAAGTGAAAAACAATGCGCTATAAAGAACAGAGCAACTGGCAAAGAGTCACAAGCGAGACGCTTGCGACAGAGGGCGCAATAAATATATAGCTTTAGCTATATTAAGATATGGTAGCCCACGAATTTTATTCGTGGGCGGATAAGGATTGTACAATATCGGCAAAAACCTGCCCCCCATACCATCACGGCCTTCCAAATTCGCAAGTTTATCGTAATAGATCCCTGTGTGCCTACGGCACGCGGGATGCTAATCGCTACACGCTATGCATTCATCGCTATTACACATTATTTCGTAACAATATCATGCCTACTGGCCCACTGAAAGAGGTCTTCGTTTTTGATGGCGGCTGACATTAGATCAGGAAAAACGTCAGGAGTACAGGCAAAAACAGGAATGCCTACTTCGTTAAATTTCTTGGCATTTTCTGGATCATAAGCGGGGCTTCCGTCATCATTTAAGGCGAGGAGGCAAATGACTTGCACTCCTGACTCAACTAATTCCTTCGCTCGACGGTGCATCTCTCTGACATTACCGCCTTCGTATAGATCAGTGATGAGGACTAAGATAGTATCGGACGGCTTAGTAATGACTTTTTCACAATGCTGAAGGGCTAAGTTAATGTCGGTACCTCCACCTAATTGAACGCCAAAGAGTAGATCAACTGGGTCTTTTAGGTCTTCGGTGAGATCGGCTACTTGGGTATCAAAGACTAACATCTTAGTCGTGACATTGGGAATGGAGGCCATGACTGCTCCGAAAATACCTGAATACACCACAGAAGTACCCATAGAACCACTTTGGTCTAAACAGAGTACGATATCCTTTAGTGAACGTCTTGCCTTTCTGCCATAGCCAATTTTGAGTTCTGGAATGATGGTTTTATAATCAGGCTGATAGTGTTTTAAGTTTTTTCTAATCGTAGCAGACCAATTGATTTCTTTAAATCTGGGGCGGAGATTAATACTGGATTTATCAATGGAGCCATTGATGGCTGAAATGGTTTTTTGTTCTAATTTTTTCATTAGCTCATCAACGACTTTCTGCACTACCTTTCTGGCAGTGGCTTTTGTTTTAGAGGGAATTAATTTACCTAATTCCATAAGGTTGGCTACCAGGTGAACATCTGCTTCGGCTTCTTCTAATATCTCTGGCTCAAACATCATTTTTTGTTTGAGAACTGGATGCTTCATAGCATCGTTTTGTAGAACTTGAACGACTGATTGTGGGAAGTACTTACGGATATCTCCTAACCATCTTGCTATTTGTGGATTGGATGCTCCTTGACCTCCTTGTTTTTTAGCTCCTGTATTAAAATTGCCTGTCTTATCGAAATCGTAGAGGGCAGTTAGGGAATTATCAATTCCTTGTAGCTCTTCGCTGAGACGGACATTAGTGCCGTCTGCTTGGCCTCCTCCTAAGATTAGGCGCCATTTTTCTAGTTGTTCGTTGTTGTTCATGTCTAAGAGTATTATTCTGCATAAGTGGAAAAACACCTAGGCAATATTGATTTTTTGTTTGTGGCTTCGGCCTATGATTAACTCTTTTACTCAGCTGATTTGCTATGATTTTGTTCTTTTTTCTTGATAAAAAAGGAACCAAAAAATCAAGGCTGACGCATGTTTTGGCTAAGCCCTTTCATTGCAGGCTAAAATTTATAAAACTCGCCTGCGGCTCAAACAGTATAAATTTTTTAACGCCTTCCATTTCAAGGCCTTTTAACGCCAAAAAACGCTAAGGCCGATCTTTTTCATTACATATCTGAAGTAATATTTCCTAAAGAATGTAAGGACTCCCTTGTGATCGCCCAATCGGAGTATTAACCCATTTATCATCCATAAAATTTTTGGACGAATGGTAATATTTTGGCGGCTCTATTTTTATCGAATAGTATGTCCTCCTCTATTTCTGCTACTTCGATTTTGGATAAGCCTTTTTGGGCTTTTTGACCGATTTGCCTTCTTTCTCCGTATTGGAATTTGGAGAATGCTCGCCTTAGAATGGGAAGTAGTTCTATGAATTTTTCTTTTTCTAAGGTGGCTACCCATTCATATAATAAGTTCC
>JAHDDN010000036.1 GCA_020629335.1 Chitinophagales bacterium
TTTCAATCATCGCCAATGGCGTTGCTCTTAAAGCAATGGCCATTCTTTCGTGAATCTGGTGATGACAAGCAGAAGCATAATCACCCGCTAAATTCATAGCTAACCAATATTCTTGACCGATCTCCGTATCTAAATCTAACCAAGCCAAATGTCTGGCCTCTTTTGGAAGCGGACAGTTTTCCATGGCCAGTTTAGTGTAATGTCTGGCAACATTTGCCCCAAATCCTCTCGATCCAGAATGCGATAAAACGGCTAAATATTTCCCAGGCTTGATTCCCCATTCATTTTTCGGATCAGTGATTTCTGTCACACCAAATTCTACAAAGTGATTTCCACCTCCTGATGAACCTAATTGGCTATAAGCTCTGTCTTTCAATGACTTAACAATCTCTAATTCACTAAATAATGGATCACTCATCACTTCATGATCTTTCGGCTTTTCAAATGCTTCCAAACCAAATTTTGTATTATTCACCAACATCTTTTTCAAATCTTCTCTACGCTCATCAATCGTTGATTCAGGGAATTCATATATGGTCATACACATTCTACATCCAATATCAACGCCCACTGCATAAGGAATAATGGCGTTTTCAGTCGCCAAAACACCGCCAATCGGCAATCCATATCCTTGATGGGCATCTGGCATCAAGGCCCCTGCACGAGCAACAGGCAATTTCATAGCTGTCGCAATTTGATTCAATGCGCCTTGTTCGATCCCCTCTTTTCCATATATTTTATAAGTCAAGCTATCTTCTCGCAAAGGAATGATATTCTGCACATTAGATGGATTGATCAATTCTTCTGCTAAAGCTCCATATACCACACTTTCTTGATAATCTGTTGGTGCTTCTAAGATAGTTTTCAATTGGGCTAAAGCGGTTTCTGCTGTCTCAAAACTAGCTACTGCCTTTAATGCTAATCCAATTGCTGGGCCTTGTTCATATCCTAAAGCAATAATTTGATCTCCTGTAAGTTTCATGATTTTCGATTTTAATTCTGTTCTGCATCATTTACAATCCAAAGATAAGGGACTACTGCGCAATCTTTTTGCGTAGTGTTTTTTTTATTTTAAAAAAGCTATTTTTTTATTGATTTGGGCGCATCCCGATTCTTATTTTTCATCGGCCCGTAGGGGCGGACCTATGTGTCCGCCCGCCGATGAAAAATAAGAATCGGGTCGGGCTATTCGCTCTTATGTGGCTATGCGTCCACTACTACGCTAAGTGCTGCTTGTCTCTTTAAGGAGCCTGCGCATCACTAAGCTACGTAAGCGGTCGCATGAACGCCACATACCGCTGCTATCCCTTGCGCATTTTTTGAGTAATAAGTACTTGGTCTTACTACCTAAGACCAAGTACTTTAAATTTATTATCTCAATTTCTTGGCTTCTTTTCTCAATTCTTTAGCAGACTTACCTTCTGTAATTTCTTCAAGTTCTTTTTTATCTGCCGCAATAAGCAACTTTTCTCTTAATAGCTTATTATCTGATTCCAATCTTGACTTTTCGGCTAATGCTCGCTTAGTGGTAAATATCTCTTCTACAATCTTAAGCTGCTCAGAAATTTTGCTGTTACCATTTCGTTTAATTAATCCCTTTGATTTGGTATTACTATCTGATAAATTCATATACAAGGCGTCTAATTCATCATCTGATAAGCTACAAACTTGTTCAAGGTTTAATTGGCCTTTAGTCGTTGGAAACCTCCATTTTCCTAATAGCGCTTTTAGAAATAAATTTTTCATTTGTATTAAATTTTAAGTTGTAAGGTCTGTTATCGACCTTGATTAATAAATTATTATTCTGAGTTGATGAGAAGCCAAGCCCTGACAATTGATTATTAGTATGGGCTACTCTCATCTTATCACCAAGCGCCTCAAAAACTTTTCTATGTGGGTTTAAGTCACCTTTTAAGAATTCATTGTAAAAGCTCCTTGGATTATCTGGATTCACACAATCTTGGAGTAAAAAGAAGTAATGTAAATTACCTTTACCATAATCCCAATAATTAGGCGATAACATAACGCTTGATACTTCTGCATACTGTTGTGTATTTAGTCCCCAAATTTCTTTAGATGATTGCTCTGATCTAAAGGCGCCTTGAATACTTATTTTGCCATCCTTAACTGTGATAGTTGCTACATCTACTTTACCTGATACGGGCCTATCATAATTAAAGGTGTACACCTCACCATTAAATTCTATTTCTGCCACAAAGCCTTTAGAGTTTCTTGCTTTATATTGATGAACCCATAACTTTATCTCTGTATTGGCATTAGCTAAATTCTTCCAAGTAATATTTTCAACGGCGATTTTACCACCTGGTCGAGTATTGTCTACATCTAATTGACCAGTAAATCTACTCCTTAGCCTACTTTTGCCTCCCTTTGCATTGTACTTGGTATTGTATCCAATCTTATGACCATTAGACTCCCTTGCCCATGCATCTAAATCTGATTCGTCGCCAATGTTATCAATGTTCCAAGCAAGCCTAAAATTCAAATCACCGCTTACATCACCACCTGCCATTTTAACAGCCTCTTTAATGGCAGAATCAGCAAAGCCTCCATTATATGACCATCTAAAGCCATTGTCCCATTTAACTAATGAGGATGCACTTAAATCTGATTGAGACAAGAGTGAAACTAAATTAGGCTGATGTTTATTCTCAAATAAGACCTCCACCTTCTTGCTATTTGGCAAAACATCACTAATAAACTCTTCAACATTTAATTCAGTAACATTTTTATTAGGAGATAAGGAAGCATTGCCATTGCCAAGTAAATCAAAAGGTGTTTTCATACGTTGTTGTGCATCACCAGAAGCCCATAAAACATTCTTAATATCAATGTCTTCCAATTGAGCATAACGTGTATCAAGACTATTCAATAAACCTAGTTCAGTGACCGTTTTTAAAGCTGCGTCTTTCATGAACTTGGTGTAGATTGCTTTTGGCCTTTTATAGTTGCTTGGAGCGACTACACTTTCGTATTTCTTAACTGCAATTTCTAAGTCTATACCTTCACTTAGATTAGTAAGCAAAGTTCCTATTGCTGAATTTCTAATGGCCCCTAATCTACCCGAATTTACTGCCGTCAACCAACAAAACAATTCTGGTTTATCATGCACCAAATATTCTGCTTGTAGTTTCCTAAATTCTTTTAGTCTTTTTAAATGTTCTTCTCCTCTATACAAAACCTTATCTTCTATTAATTCAATCACTATTTCAACTGATTCAGTTGTTAGCTCATCAAAAGATCTTTTTAGCAAATCTTTAGATTGACGAACTATCGATCTTCTTTCGACAACATTTGAAACAATAAAAGAGTGAGAGAACTCATAATAAAAATGGTGAAAGGTTTTACCAAATTTGGGACATTTTTCTTTAGTTTGTGAGTAGCTACCATCTAAATTTTTAACGACTCTAAACTCATTTATAGCAATGCTTTTATCCTTCCCGACTATTTCTGAAATTAAAAATTGATCTTTAATTTTGGCATTCAAAACAAACTCGTTTAGCTTATCACAAACAATCTGATATCCGTCCTCCGCTTTTACATCCCAAATAGAATGCATTTCATTATTGATGATGGCAACGATCCCGCCACATGCTTTGATCCAGCTTTTATCAGCGTTGCAGGTATGGGTGGTTTCTGTTACATAAATTGGATCATCCTCTGGACGAAACGAATTAATGTATTTATTCCAAAGCTCATCCCTTTCTATATCAACTATAAATAAAAGCTGGTCGCTTTTTTTGATTAAGTAGTCAAGCCTTTTTTGAATGACTTTTTTAAATTTTAAAAAACTCATAGTATTTATTTTTTCTTCTAAAAATTATTATTTCCGTTGACATCACAAAGATGAAATACATGTGCGCAGTCTTTTTGCGTAGCACTTTATTATTTAAAAAAAAACGGAAATCACACTCCCTAAAGTTAAGGTTTGAAAGAAGGAAGAGAGTGTTAGGCCGTTCTTTATTTTAGGGTTAAAATTAGGGTAAAGGTAATTATGATTATTGCTTAGAGGATTCGAACCCCTTGCCTAAAGGCTGCCATATTGAGAAGTAAACAATCATTTGTCCTTTTTATATAATCAGGTAAATAAAGCTATTGTATGAACCAAACCAAAGTCAGGATTTGAACCTGCAAAGAAGGAAATAGCTTTTAATCCTGCTTGGGGTTTTTACATTTCAATAATTAATCATACCACTATGCCCACGAATAGAATTCGTGGGTTACCATATCAGAATATAGCTGAAGCTATATATTTTATACGATTGTTGATTATGATAACCGCCTTTAGGCGGTGTTAGATATGGTAGCGTCGGAATTTATTCCGACGATAGCAAAAATGCGAAGCATAGTAAAGCTATGCGAGTATTTTTGTAACGCAGAGATTGTTCATTTTTATAAGTAAAAAGGGTAAGCGGTGACACTGGAGAACCTAAATCTGTGTAGAAGGAAGTGTCACCTAGTCCCCGTTTTTTTATATCAACTCGCTCAAGATCGTTTCGACCTCTGTTGCGTTATAAGTACAATCTTTATAGCCGAAGCTGATATCAGCTTCCTCTTTCGTATTCACCATCCTTGCTTGACGGGCGATGGTATGATAAGTAGACAATTCTAATAAAGTAGGCTTGGTCTCAATGAATTTACTGATTTGCTCACAAATCAAGGAGACATTCGCATAGGAGCCTTCTACATTATTGTGCATCACGGCACCTGCTACAAATAAATCCGTATTGATAATCTCCTTTGATGCAATATCTACAATCAATGGAATTGCGTAAGCACCCTTGCCATTCAAATCAAATTTGTTCGCGACGGTCTTGATATCAAAGGTATTGATATTAGCACTGGTCTTTTCTCTCATCATCCAACCAGCATGACAATCCATATCTATGAAGTCATTACCAGAGTATTTGTAAACTTGTACTGCTAAATAGCGTACCTCTTCTTTCAATGCTCTCATAGAAATATCTATGAATTCTGCGGCTCCCATAGGCGCAGATTGTATATCACCTGAGTGAACAATTCCATCTGATTTCAAATTAGTATAACTCACATGGCCTACATACTTAAAATCCTTATCAAACTGCATCACTGACAAATCTAAGTCTGTTCTTCTATCACTTTCTTTCCAGTAAATGAACAAGCGCAATACCTTAGTAAAATCTACCGCTATTCTCGAACCTATACCGACAGTTATGATACCATCAGACGCTTTTCTTTGTTTTAATGGGACGGTAAAATTACTTAAATTACCATCTATCCAGACCTTTTGATCTTTCCATGTTTCTTTAGCTGCAATGTTGTTGTAAATAACTTCTTCTAATACTTCCAATACATCATAAATCGTCTTTTGTTTTAATGCGCCTTTAGCATTATTAGGCATCACTTTGATCTTACCTTTCTTATTCACTATCGTTCTATACTCCTCCTCATTGATGGTTTGGAAATACTTCTTCAATACTAAAGCATTTTTCAATTGCATTTGCGCAGCGACTTTTCTGAAAGAGAAAATTACATCATCTGCCAAAGTTGGGAATTTTCTCAATACCTCATGTAATTTTCTCGCGTAAACGCCTGGTTTTTCTTCCAAGTGCAATAATAAATTATCCAAGTCTTTCTTCGCTAAGTATTTTTCTGTCTTAGAGTTATAAGTTTCTAATTTGCTATTTCTTAAAGCATCAAATACCTTCGCTGTTCTTGGGAATTGTGCAGCGTATTCACCTGGGTGAATATATCTACCCAATTCTAACCACAAACCTTTATACTTCTTAACATCCTCCACTAATGAAGGAGATTCTTCCAATACACTCAAGACCATTCGTCTCGCCTTTCTATTCAATTTTGGAAACTTAATCTTTTCTGAAAGGCTAATATCCGTATCTGTAACAGCCGCAAACATTCTCAATAAATCAGTGCCCGTTCGAGCTAATTGAGTAATGGCTTTATGCTTGTTTTCTTTCCAGAAGTAGTGCATCACTAAAGCTTGCGTCTCCTTGAAAACGATTTCACTTGGCTCTAAAACTTCCGCACCAAAGAATTCTAACAAACGATACAAATCTTCATGTAATTCTTCCTTGATAGCAGACTTGCTATAGACCAATCTTTGTAAGTACAATTTTAAAGCGTCCACCATTTCTTCCTCATCAACTATTCTTAAGCCGATCCACTCTGTATGCGTATCTCCTTTCTTCCACTTATTTTGCTCCGCTGCTAAATCGTATAAATCCTTCGACTGCATTTGCGTAATTGGGTCCGCTCCAAAATCATTCACATCAAATAAAAACTGTGGTACTTTCACACCATTACTTAACTCAACCGATTTATCAAACAAACCGATCTTATTACCGATGAATCCCATCACTCTTTTGATAAAGTAAGTATCATCATCTGGTACACTTTCAGGGAAGCTTTTGAAGAGTGGGATATAAGTTACATCGCCTCCACGCTTAGTTGACAATACCCCCATTAAGTGCTTGTAATTCAATAAGAAAGACGGAGACATACTATCCAATGCTTCTACATTAGTAATGCGGTATCCCATACGAGCTAACTCTGCAATAAAGGTGGCTTTTTGCTTGGCATTTAAGCCTTTGCCTTTAGCAGTACCTATTAAGTTGAGTCTGTTGATTGCTATTGTTTTCATCTTTTTCAATTTTTAAAACTCGTTTAAAGTTTTGTTTTTATCACGATTACTTCCGTTGACATCACAAAGATGAAATGCAAGTGCGCAGTCTTTTTGCGTAGTTTATTTTTAGGTCTAAATTTTTGTTTTTTTAGGGCGCATCCCATTATTTTTTTGGCCAGAGGGCGGACACATAGGTCCGCCCCTACATGGGCTGGCCAAAAAAATAATGGGTCAGGCTATCCGCTCTTATGTGGCTACTCAGCAGCTACTACGCTAAGGTATCCTTGTCTCTAAGGAGCCTGCGGCTACCTAAGCTTCGTAAGCTACTTCCTGACGCCACATACCGCTTCTATCCTTTGCGCATTTTTTGAGTAATGAGTAGATTCAACACCCTTCAGATAATTATGATTAGGATTAAGTGAAATAATAGCTTATTTTTGTTTAACACAATTATTTATCATGACTATTAAAATTTCAGATCAACTTATACAACAAATTGGAATGAGTGAGCAGGAGCTATTACTTGAATTAGCAATTATGCTTTTTCAGGAAGAAAAAGTAACATTAGCTCAAGCCAGTAAGCTTGCCAATATGCATCAGATGCTATTTCAAAAAGAACTCGCTAAAAGAAAAATTCCAATTCATTACGGTATTGAAGAATTTGATGAGGATATGAAGACTTTGGTGAAATTAAATTTATTATGATAGTAATTAGCGATACTTCCCCTTTGAGCAGCCTCATTCAAATAGATAGATTAACATTACTTTTTCAGCTTTATAATAAAATTATTATCCCACCTGCTGTGAATATTGAAATCAGCAAATTAACTCAATTTGGTGTTGATTTATCTGAGTACCATTCAGCTAAATGGATTACTATTTCTAATCCAATAGACACTATGATTGTAAAAAAACTCGAAAAAGACTTAGACAAAGGAGAATCTGAAGCTATAGCTATCGCCCAAGAATTAAAAGCTGACTTACTATTAATAGATGAAAGGCTTGGAACGAGGCAAGCTAAAGCATTAGGACTAAATACTATTGGATTAATGGGTGTACTTGTACAAGCAAAAAATAAAGGAATAGTTACTGAAATCAAACCAATAATTGAGGATTTAGAAAGTATTGGATTTTACATTGGTGAAAAGCTTAAAAACCATATACTGAATTTAGTTAAAGAATGAGGAAGGGTAAATCACTTTTGAAAAAAATGAAATGAACTATTTTATCCAAATATACATTAATTAAAAGTGTATTACATTATAATAAATACCCCTGTAACAGCCCCCTTAAGCAAATGAATATAATTTTAAAAGATGTTCTCAATAGATACCTTGATTCAAAAAACATCCCTTATGCCATTCTCTTAAATGGTGATTGGGGATCTGGTAAGACTTGGTATTTGAAAAACAAATTTGAAGATGACTTTCCTCAAAAAATCATTTACACTTCTGTAAATGGAATTAAATCCTTAGATGATATTACACAGCAGATACTTTATCGAAAAATGTATCTTAGCGAAAAGATTATTGACGATCCAAAAGCCAAATTAGTATGGGGCATTACCAAACAATTTGGGAATGCTCTTTTAAAAAAATATACTGGCTATAATATTGAAGATGCAAAGGCACTTGGAGTAGAAATAAAAGAGTTTTCAACAATAAAGGATGACGAGGTATTAATTATTGATGATTTGGAAAGAATGCCCAACAATATCACTTTAGAAGAATTTTTTGGCTTTGTTAGCACTAATTTTACAGAAGAAAATTATTTTAAGGTCATTTTGGTTGCTAATGAAAAGGAATTAATTAGCAAACTTGGGGAAGATTGCGAAAAGTATAATAAAATCAAGGAAAAAACTATTTGGCAAACACTTGAGTATAAAGTTGATTTTAATGAGTGTTATAATGATTTGATAATAAATCTTTCAGATAAAGCTAAAGCTATTCTTGTAAAACATAAGGACTATTTATTATCGAAGTTTGATGAATATAAAGTAACAAACTTAAGATGGGTGCTTTATTTTTTTCAAGCTATTGATGATCTCGCTGAATCTAAAGCAACTCCATTTAGCTATGATATTGATCAGTTAATATTAAATGTAGCACTTGTAATTTGTATAGAATATAAGAGTGGAAATCTTGCTAAGGAAACTGATTATATAAAAACGTCAAGATCCCCATTATCTTTATTAGCCAAAGAAAATAGTGGGAATTATGAAAACAACTTAAATAAAGAAGAGATTTTTGCAAAAAAATATTTGTCAAAAAACGATAATGATTATCATTATTTCAAATCCATTTATGAGTTAATTTGCAATGGATACTTAGATAACAATTTATTGACAGAAGAATTAGTACATTATAAAGAAAAAGTTGAAGTAGATTGGGAAAAACATCTAGAAACTATTGAATATTTTTTCAAAGTTGAAGAAAGTGAGTTCATGGAAGCCTGGAATAAGGTATTAGAATATGCCAAAGAAGGAAAATATGATATAGGACAAATTGAATTAATTATAGACCTCTATGAACACTACACACATTTTGGAATAAATTTTCCTTTTACTAAAGATAAACTTTATCAATTATTAAATGATGCTTTTAAGCAAAACACTTTTGAAACTTACGCATATTTTAATTTTAGGCATCTTCAACCAAATTTTTCATACAAACGATCTTTAGAATTCGACAATCTAATTCAATTAATCCAAAAAAAGAAAGAAGAAATAGATAAACTTAAAAATAATAACAACATAAATATGTTATTAGAGAAAGTTTTCACTGGTGATTTTCATCGTTTTTCAATGATTGATTTTATTACTGAATCTAAAGAAATTCATTTAGATAAAATGGCAGAATATGCAACTCAGTCTACTAATAACTTTCTTAAGGTTAGAGCATGTTTCATTGATTCAGAGTTACAATACTTTGATAGGGCAGAAAGTGATGAAAATTTCAAAAACAAATTATTTTCTATAATATCAAAGATAAAAGAAAAAGCAAAACCTCTAAATACATTAAAATTAAAAATCAACGAAAGCTTCACTCGATTTGAAAATGAATATAATCGCTTAAAGGAAGATAAGATAAAATTTGAAGAAAAAAGCCACCAAACCAGTGATAAAGTCAATCAGATTCCAAAAATTCCGAAGGAATAATTCATATTTTAGCGCAGCATTTTAATGCTGGGGATGTGATTCAGATGCCATCTAAGAGTGCCGTAGGTACGGTCTACATATATCGTACCTACGGCACTCGGATAAGGGTTACATTATTACCCCAGTGTTGAAACACTGCGCTAAAATATCATTGGTGCCGATGGCACTAATAAAAACAACCGAAAGACTCAGCAGGTACCAGTAAAAAACACTGCGCTATAAGTTTGCAGAAATTTACAAAATCCAATTAAGTACAAAATTAACATAGCAGTCAGAGACTATGATCATTTTTTTATTTGGCATATTCGAGGAGACGCATTGCAATGCGTCTCTACAAATGAAATTACTAATACACCAAGCCATTTTTGTTTTTACTAATAGAAAACTGTATATTGACAATATGCTTAGCGTACATTGATCGTTTATAGTAAGATATTTCCCCTGATTGGGCGACCAAAAGGGATCGCCCCTAGATTTTCACTTATTAATGTACGCCTCTAAATGCTTTTACCTAAATTTACCTTAGCATGAAAGAAATTATAAGCCTTGGTCTATTCTTTTGCATAAGCTTGCTACTTATGGCACAAGAAGATACGACTAAAATTAAGCTAAGAGCTAATTGGGCTATTGGAGATAGTCATATCTATGAAGTCACGAAAGTGGTCAAACAAATGAATAGCGGTTTGCTTACTGCTTATGGTGGTACTCAACACCTTCGCCGCTTTGAAGTAATTGACTCAACTCAGCATTCTTATAAAATCAAATGGAGTGAATTAGATAAGAGTGTTGTCTTTGAAGGATTACCTAAAGAACTATATGATAAGATTCCAAATGGTGGCTTACTAGATGTCATCTATACATGCGATCAATTCGGAGTATACCAAGGCATAGATAATGAACAGGAAATACTTGAGTTTATTAATAGTACTGTAGATACTTTGATTGCACAATCGCCCGAAAGAGAAAGAGCTGAAACTAAAAGAAGAATCCGTTTAATGACTGGACTCCATACTTCTATAGAGGATTTAGAAAACTTTAGCTTTGAGGAAATAGCCATTTTACATAGTCCATTAGGTTTAAGCTTAACTCCTAGTGATACTTTAAAACGGGAAGGAATCATGCATAATAGTTTGTTTAGGGGAGGAACTATCAAATGTGAGCATAGTTTATTTATAAAAGAGATTGATAGAAAAAAACAAATAGCTACTCTTCATCAAGAAAACCATGCAAATAAAGAAATTCTTGAGAAACAATGCCAGAGTCCTCTTGAGTGCAAAGTGAAAGGCCATACTACTTATAAATGCGATATTAATACTGGTATGCTTACTTATATCGCAACAGTAAGTGAATTGAAACAAGCATACGGAAATGATACAGGCAGTTCCCTTAAGATGATTATGATTAGGATTAAAGAGTAGATGAGGATGTTTATCAATTGATCGTTCGTGCCTACGGCACTCATTTTTATATGGCCATCTTCTACCCAGTGTTGAAACACTGCGATAAAATATCTTTGGGGCCGATGGCACTAATAAAACACAACTTTATTCGGAAGACGCAAATATGCGTCTCTACAAATGGAATTCCTAATTAACGAATCAATAATAAACCAATTAACTAATCACTAATAAACTAATTACCAATTAACAAAAATTGCGCAAGGGATAGAAGCGGTATGTGGCGTCCATGCAGTGACTTACGAAACTTAGTGATGCGACGGCTGGCCCGAAGGGCAGACAAGCAGCACTTAGTGGAGTAGGAACGGCATAGCCGCATAAGAGCGGATAGCCCGACCCATTTGCGCCAATGCGGGCCGACACATAGGTACGGCCCCTACAATTGCATTGGCGCAAATGGGATGCGCCCAAATAATTATCACATTAATTTTGTACGTCAATATTGTAATTTGGATCTTGGTCAAGGGGGAGAATTAATTGGTAATCGTAGCCTTGGATTAAGGAATTGATTTTGTGGAGATCGGAGTTTTCGGGCAGTTGAATTTTGTTGTTGTTTATGTCTTCTCTGATGGATTTTAGATCAATGATAGTCCATTCTTCACGCTTGGCTTGGCTGATGAACAGCTTAAATGATTTATAGAAATCTGCGTATTCTTCTAGATAATCTATTTCTTTTCCGTCTTCTAAATAATATCTCGTCCAAGAATTAATGTTCGCACATTTTGCATTTTCTTTCTTGGCCAATTCATTGGCAAGATGACCGATATCGTAGGCGCCATTGGTCATGATTTGAGAGGCGTGTAATTGTCCAAACTTTAAAAATACTTTTGGGGCTTTAGCATTTTTCTTTTTTTCAGCTTTATAATATTTTAAGAAATTGTTTCTCATATAAGTTATTCGATCTACATGGGAGCCATCTCTCCATCTTGAATAAATGTCCCAACTGATTTTTAAGTCCTTTAAAATGGCTGAGGCTTTGGGAGAAGAATGCTCTACTACATTGAAAAAAGCTTGAACATCTGATTCATTTAATATCCCATTGAAAACATCAATTTCTTCTTCTAAGTTTTTTCCTTTTATGAGCCATTCGAGAATTACTTTATCTGCTTTTTCTTTTAGGGATTTAATATTTGGGTAATCTTTCTCCTCTTTCGCTTGTGCTAATAATTCGTCGGTAAAATATAAAATGGAAGTAAAATACTCTTGATCTAATCCCCATATATCCATATTGTATTTGGACGCTTTCTCTAAAAACTGCGCATCTTCAATGCCAGCAAAGAATGGGATTGGAACGTCGTCAATTTCTTTATTATAATAATAGGAATTGAATTTCCTCAAATTCTCAATCGTTTTCTCAGCTGGAGTCATTAATTCCTTCAACTTATTAGCTGAATGGGGGCCGACCTCTAAGCACATCGCATTGAATGCGTTTTCATTCATTAATGGCATTAGGGCAGTAGTTAAGAGGGAAGTTGTCAGAGAGCTGTGTCTTTCACCAAAGACGACGAATTGGGATTCTTGGAATATTTGCTTTAGGGTTTCAAGACCTTTTCCAGAAATTACCTCCTCTTTCACGCTAAAATAGGCTGTTTTGCTGGCAATATAGTCGGAATCCAAGATGGGCGGATCGTTTGTAATATGTGGTTGACTAAAAGCGAATAAAAAACAGGAAATTATAAGTAAAAAGCCGTATTGCTTGGCTTTTGTAAAGGTAAAATGCTTCATTTT
This sequence comes from Chitinophagales bacterium, assembly GCA_020629335.1. The sequence continues at coordinate 12,983 of JAHDDN010000036.1, forward strand.
TAGGTAATTTTTCGTTTTTAATAAGTGATAAACCAAAGTCTAGGTACTAGTAGAGTCTGCATTTACTGTAAAAGGTTGGAATTTTTACTTAAAATTGATCATAATTCCTATTTTAGCGCTTAATCTTACCCATTATTCAATACTCACGACCAAATACCAATGAAAAATGCCAGTAAATAGAAATGCCCTGATACGATATAAAACGCTTGATCAATGTTTGCAAAACCGATTTCGGAAGTGGACTTTGGAAGACTTGATTGATGCTTGTTCGGATGCGCTTTATGAATATGAGGGAATTGATAAAGGGGTGAGTCGGCGAACGGTGCAAGGAGATATTCAGATGATGCGCTCGGATAAATTAGGCTATAATGCGCCTATTATTGTGGTGGATAAAAAGTATTATACTTATGAAGATTCGGATTATAGTATTACGAATATTCCCTTATCGGATCAGGATTTGAATATGTTGACTGAAGCCGTGGAGTTTATGAAGCAATTTCAGGGCTTTTCGCATTTTAGAGAGTTAGACGGTATGGTGCAAAAATTGGAAGGTCATATTTATGCACAGAAAACTTCGACTCAGCCAGTTATTGACTTTGAAAAAAATGAGAATTTAAAGGGTTTAAAATATTTAGATCCTTTATATCAGGCAATTATTAAAAAGCAAGCGATCAAAATTTCTTATCAATCCTTTAAGGCAAGGAGTATCAATGAGTTTGTCTTTCATCCTTATTTGCTGAAAGAGTTTAGGAATCGTTGGTTTGTGATTGGGGTACGAAATGATCATTCGGACTTACTGAATTTGGCTTTGGATAGAATTGAGGCATTGGACTCCTCTCCCACTCGATTTAAGGAGAATACAGTTTTTGATCCCAGTACTTACTTTGATAATGCTATTGGGGTAACGGTTAGTAGGAAATTAAGTCCTGAAGAGGTTTTGTTATTTGTGAAATATCGCTTAGCACCTTATGTGTTAACTAAGCCATTGCATCATTCTCAGGAGGAAGTGAGTCGGGATAATTATGGGGTTGTTTTGCGCTTAAAAGTTCAGCATAATTTTGAGCTGGAGAAAGAAATTTTGGCCTTGGGAGATGAGATTAAAGTGATCGCACCGACCAGATTGCGCAACAAAATCAAAGATCGATTACGAGAAGCAGTTGATCTTTATGAGACAGAAATTAATGAAAGTCGATTGGCTAATTTTGTGAATAAGGTGAAATATAAGGGAGCTGCTACCTTTAATTATGTGTATACACAAAGAGAAATCCGAAAACTTAAAAGCCAGTTGGACAAGTATTTCAAAAAGCCATTTGCAGACGCTTATCCAAACTTATTTGAACAAGCGCCTGCTTTAAAAGACTTGATTTTCAATAAAAACATTCATCGAATTATAGCAGCTTTAGGCTCTGATGCTCAACTGATTAAGGCTACTTACTTCTGGAGTCCTAAAGCCGCAGATAAGCATTTAACATGGCATCAAGATCTGAGTTTTAAAAGTCGATCTATCAAGAAGGGCAAGGAATCTGTCTTGCAAAATATTTTTTCGATTCGGGTACATTTAGACGATACCAATCAAAAAAATGGTGCTCTAAAACTCATCCCTGGCTCTCATAAGAAGATCTTAAATGCGCGAGAAATTGCGCTCATTACAGAGAATAGCATTCCTCAAATTGGAGAGGTACAAGCGGGTGGAGTTCAAATTATTCAACCCATGATTCTTCATGCGATCACGTCCAATCACCAACAGAAAAATAGGCGATTGATTCATTTGGAGTTTTATAAGGAAGGTTAGACAGGCTTCGATTGCTTATACAATTTTCTGATAATGGAAATTTGCCCTCTATGATGAATCTCATCTTCTGCCGCATGATATAATGCCCATGCTACATTATATCCTGTATTGGGATTATAGCCTTCCAGCTTTTCGGTAAAATCCTTATCTGTTAAGGTCGCAATACGCTCAAACATTTTGGCTCTTGATTCTTCCAATTTTTTCACATAAACCTCTAGAGGCTCATTGGTAATGAGTTGAGGCCGTTTCTTTCCCATCTCCATTCCAGCGTCTAATAATTGTATTTCCTCCTCTGTTGGCTTTCTTTTTTCAATAAAAGCGATGGCAAACCAAGTTTCTACTGCCCAAATATGGGATAATAAAGCACCAACAGTATTCCAACCTTCTGCATATTGCCAATGTAGTTCTTCCGTGCTTATACCATGTACTCTGTTGAGCGTAGTCACTCTGGCATCTTCCATCATGGCTTTTAAAAAATCGATAGATGGGCTTTGGTTTTCACCAAACTTCATAAAAGTGTTTCTTTCTGGCATAGGTTTTTAATTTTAGGGTTTATACTATTTATTCGGTTAGCCCTTTAATTGGCTAATCTCTGATTTCAATCCAATAACTCTGACTGGGCACTCCTTCCCAATCTCTTTCTCGCCACAATATACCACCATTTTTAGTAATTGTCTTTGCTGAAGCAATATTATCTGTATCACAAGTCAAGAGCGCTTTTTCAATACCCATTTTTTTCGCTACTTGCAAGGTCAACTCTAAAATCTTAGTCGCATAACCTTGATTACGAAAGGAAGGTCGCACGCCATAACCGATATGCCCACCATGTTCCATTAGCTGTTCATTCAACTCATGCCTTAGATTGGAGGTAGCAACTAATTTCCCGTCTTCATTAATTAGCCAATATGAGGAATGACAAACCCATCCTCGATCAACTTCTGTTTTAAAGCTATGCAATTTTTTCACCATTGCTTCGAAGTCATCTGTTTCATATTTCAAAGTAAAGGGAACTAAGTCCTCCCCTGTTTCATGCCATTCTGATAGCATCGCTAAATATTCGTCTTGATACTGAATGTGAGGTTCTACTAATTTCATTTTGGAATCTTTTGGTTTTAGGTAATTATTTTATCAACCCTAAATGCTTGTAAATAATTCCTTTAAGTTTTGGTTTAAGTTAAAAATGTAAATTTTCACTGAATTTTAGTCACCTTTCTATGGATTTAATATTATAACAATAGAAATGATAAAATCCACTATTTTATCAACTGGTAAAATAGTGTTATTTAGTAACCTTAAATTTTAATATTATGAAATTGAAATTAGAAGATTTCAAGATTGACAGTATTCAACATACTGATCAAATTCTGGGCGGGAAAGAAAGTGATTGCATTACAAAGTCAGATGGATGCACTGATGGAGATGCAGGTTGTTGTGACAATGACTTACCTGATGACAACAGATGTGTGATTGCTTAAATGTTATTTAAGAGATGAGAAGAGAAGATATCAAATTAACTTGATTGCTTTTCTCATCTCTTTTAGTAGTGAGCCATGATTGTATTTGATAAAACTTAGTAATTTGCCTAATTACTTAATCATAAATAAAATATGCATATAATTTTTTCAGGAGAAGAAGATAAACAGACTAATGAAATCATCGATAGATTATTATATTATGGAAAAGAAGTAAAACGATATAATAAAAATCTTGATGAAGAAGAAATAAAAGAACTTCGAGATATCTTTAAAAACAAAGAGGTTCAATTAAATTTAGAATCGTCTGAAAAAGGGTGTAATCTGGCAATTTATCATCGTCGGCCTGCTCTAAATATAGTTGATCAATTGATCAATTACGATTTCACAGAAGATGATATCAGCTACCCTGTTTTTCAAGAGGGTTCTAACTACTTCAAATTATTAAAACATAATTACCTGAGTCATCAAGCGAAGTTTTATAATTTCGTTTTAAACAATCCGAATTATACTATTTGTAAAATAGACTATCGCTTAAACAAGCTTGATGTGCTTAAAAAAGCTAAGTCGATCGGCATAACGATTCCTCCCACATTAGTTTCTGGAAATAAAAGCGAAGTGCTTGATTTCTATTTAAAGAATGATAGAAATATAATTACTAAATCTCTATTCGAGATTATTCCTAAAATGAAAGAAACCGAGCGATTTTGGATAAAAACCTATACCCAAAAAATAGAAATCATAGATGATTTACCAGAGCATTTCTTTCCCACTTTATTCCAAAAGAACATAGAAAAAAAATATGAACTACGAATTTTTTTTCTGGATGGTGAATGTTATACCGCAGCTATTTTATCACAAAGTGATCCCAAATCAGAAATAGACTTTAGGAATCAAGATAAAAAAAATCAGAACAGAGTCGTTCCTTACAAGCTTAGTCCGAAGCTTAAATCTCAAATCATAGATTTAATGAAAATTGTAGAATTAAATACTGGCTCTTTAGATTTTATGATTGGTAAAGATGGTAAGCCTTATTTCTTAGAAATAAATCCAGTAGGACAATTTGGTTTTATTAATTCTCACTGCAATTTCAGTATATCTGATGACATTGCAAAAAAAATGATAGAATTTCATGGAAACAAAAAATCTTAAACATAAAAAGCCTAATGAGCTACCTTATAATTATTCACTTTACCCAGTGAAGCATTTTTCGACTGAAGAAATAACTCAAAAATCTGAAGCTCGACCAATTGAGTACTGTAAGGTTTATAAAGCTAAATTATTTGTCAAACAACCCTATAAAAAAATAATAGAATACTAGTAATGGAATACTTTAGATTACATGGAAACTGTTTCATGGTGAAGGGAGCATCAAAAGCCTTGATCTATGATTTATTTAAAAATAGAACAGTAGGCGTTTCGACAAATATAGCTGAGCTATACGAGACCGAACTCAAGATACATCCCTATCAGGATGTTCTGGAACGATATGCATCGTGGAAAGATCAAATTAATAAGTTTACTCAACATTTAATTGAAAATGACTTTGCTTTTTTCACTGATGAACCAGATAGCTTTCCTCCGATGAATATAGATTTTGACTTAAAAAAAAGAATCTATAGCTCAGTTATAGAACTTGATTCTTCTTTATTCAAGGAATATGCTAAGCTATTTGATAATTTACTAGCCTTAGATTGTTCTATATTTTACATTATTATTAGAGATGAAAGTATCGATCTAAGAGCGCTAAAAAAACTATTAGGGATTTTCAAAGAAAGCCGTGCTACATGGGTTCAGGTAATCATGGATGAAGTTTATTTTAATTTCCAAGAGTTAAATGAAATAACTCATGACATGAGAATAAACTATAAAATATATAATGCTCCTAAAGATGAGATAGTTGAAGGTAGATGGTGGTTAGAGGAAAGTGTCTATAAATTCAAACTCATTGAGTATAGCACTTCGCCATTTGATTTACACGCTAATTCTCAATATGGCTATGAACATTTTTATCCAACACAATCGACCTTTACCGAATCCCAAAATCACAATCCATTTTTCAATTTAAAATTATGCATTAGTAAAAATGGAGAATATAAAAACGATCTTTCTTTCTCTCAATCATTTGGAAATTTTCAAACTCGATCTCTTCAGGAACTCCTAAAAGATGAAAATTTCACTAAGCTTTGGTACTTATCAAATGATAAAATTGAAAAATGTAAAGATTGTCAACACCGATTTCAATGTGTAAGTAATTCTAACATCAATGAATTAGATGGTAATTACCACAAAACAAATAGCTGTAATTACGACCCTTACACAGATACCTGGCATGAGATCAATGAGCTTGAACTAATCAAAAGTAAAACTTAATCCTTGATTTATAAGCAAACATTATAAATCAATATTTAATAATCTAAATTTATAATTATGAAATTGAAATTAGAAGATTTCGAATTGGATGTTATTCACCAAGCTGATCAAGTTATTGGTGGACAAGAAAACTCTAGTAGAACAAAGTCTGAAGGCTGTACCGATGGCGATGAAGGATGTTGTGATAATGATGTTCCAGATGACTGGTTATGCGGTGTCTTAACAGGTTCTTCTGGTACCCCCCTGTCTTAGAAGTTGAATATTATTCGGTATTTTAACGAATGCTGAAATACTATTCCAGTAAGCGACACCCTTAAAATCATTTAGTATAAGGTCGCTTATAAGATACGATCCCATCAGTGAAAACTGATGGGATCGTTTGCTCGTTTGTGCTATTACTTTTTGTAAGATGTATTTTTTATCTTTATTTTTTTTAGTTTCTAAGCATTAAGCGTTTATACATTTCTATTGGCATCATGCCCATTTTTCTTCTTCTTTCATCTAGCCTATCTAAATCTTCTGTATCCTTTAATTCAGTAATTTTATTCTTTTTATCAACCTTTGAAAACTGAGATCCATATCTTTGCTTCTTACCAGAGTTTACTTGTATTCTGTCATACAAATAAGCATAATCTTGTTTATTAAAATCTCCTGTTTTAGTTCCTAACTCTATATTTTTGAGTTGTTTTTGTTGCCATTCTTTATCTGCATCAGCGTGTTGAATTATTAAAAATACACCACGCATAGCATCCTTTCCAATTAGTTTGGTTGTAGGGAAATCAAATTCTTTAATGATCTCCTTTAAACGATTTCGATTCCTTTCATCAATCAACAACATACTTGCTGCACTAAATTTATAAGAGTCTAAGTCGTACTTTGAAGTTAATTCTTTTACAGAACTTCCATAAGCTTCTTGATTATCAATAAAATTATTAATTATTGCTAACTCTTGATCTGAAAATCCGTAATCCGATAATATTTCTTTCATCCGATCACTATATTTTTCACCAATTAAAATTTCACCTCTTTCAATAATTTTAGTAGTATCTATATCGTATTTAGAAATAATCCCCTTCATCAAATTACCTCTTATTGACTGATCATTAACATACATTTCTATTATTTCTAATTGCAACTTTTTATTTTCAATATCCTCCTTGGGAAGGTCCAAACAAACCTTCAGCTCTTTTGCAAATTGTTGCTCACATATTTTATTTTGTATCTCTTTTGGATATTTGGCTAATATTTTTAGTATTTCCTCTTCCTTAGATAATTTTGCTTTAATTTTTAATCCATTAATCAAAAATTCCGTTCCAAGTGCTTGGTTCAAAGATAGTAAAGTATCAAACTGCATTTCAGCTAAATGATTATTTTCATTCCAAGAATTTTCTATCATCTGCCAGCCTAACTTCCAACTATCCTTATCTAAGGGTTTAGTCTCATTTGGAGCTTTGCATGAATAAAATAAAAGTAAAATCCAAAGACATAGGATGGTGCCTTGTAGTAAAAAGGATAAGATGATTATTGTGTTTTTCATAATGGTAGAAATATAGAAGCTAAATAACTGAGAAACGGAATAACTAATTAACAAATATACTAACTAACCAATTACTTAGCTTGTTTTCATGGCTAACTTTATCACATTCCAATAGTTTTCTTCTAAGACTCCTTTTTGATAATAGCCTTTCTCTTTTAAAAGTTGATGCATCTTTGGTAAGTTATAAGAAGGAATTCCCATCAACATATGGTGTTCTGCATGATAGTTGACATGATAAGGTGCAAACAACATTTTTTCTATAAAATTCGCATAGGTTGTTCGAGTATTTTTATAAGGATCTTTAGAGTCTTCCACTACTGAATGTTCCGCCATAGACCTTACTCTTAGTACAAATTGAAAAGTGGTAAAATAAGCAACTACCCATAATAAATAAAGCCAAGCATTTCCCAATAAGTACAAGACTCCAAACATGATCAAATTCGCAATTATAGGGCCCGCCAAATTTTTATAAATTGATCTAAAATAATCACGCATTGGACGTCCTTTTTGAGAAACTTTGACAACCTCCCCTCCAAGACTATATTCTAAAAAGCCTAAATTCATCATCATAAAAGCAACAAACACCTTTATTCCAGTAATAGCTGTTAAATCACGTAGAAACTTTCTAATCATGCTATTTCTGGTTGTTGGATAACCACGGGTTAATAATAGATCGGGATCATCGTCTAATCCTGTATTCAAGTGGTGAGACATATGATAGCCTCTGTAGTTCTTTAGATTTTGCATGATTGGATAGGCTCCTAAATACTGTCCAACTATATCATTCAATTTAGAATCACTTAATACCGCCTTATGACTGGCATCATGCATCAGTATCGCACAAGCTAATTGCTTGCCTCCCAAAATAAATAAGGATATGATGATAGTAAATGGGTGGGTCCAAAAGTAGACTAATAGAAAGGCAAAGATAATCCATATCCAATGTAAAGAAATTTCTATCAACGCTTTATAGTCGTTCTTTTCTAAAAGCATTTTGCATTCTTCTTTGGTCAAATATTTATGGGCTGGTACAAGATTCATGCCGTAATTATTTAGATTCTATGTCAAAATACAACTTCCTTTCAAAATACACAAGTTAATAGATATTTTGACCGAATTTTGACTAAATATCACTTCATTAGCCCTTCGTTTTCGATAGTCCTTTTTATCTATTTTCAATCCCAAATATAAATACTTCCATTCCTAAATATTGGGTATCTGAAATGATTTTCATTTGATTCTTTTCTGCTACTCGGATAGAATTCACATTCTCTTTTGCAATGATAGAAATGAATCTATTCGTTTCGATATTTTCAAATCCGAATTCTTTCATTTGAATGGCTATTTCAGTACCATATCCTTTCTTCCAAAATCTGGGTATGATTGAATAGGCTACTTCATACTCTTTCTGCCCATCAATTTCTCTTGGTATAATCCCACCAACTCCAATGAATTCATTTGTTGATTTTATTTCTATTGCCAGATGACCTAAACCTACATTTGCATATCTTTTTAATTGGTTTTCTATCCAATTTGTTGCTTGAGTCTCGGGTTTTAGATTTAGATCAATTCCTAAGAATTTCAAATGATCATTTTGGATAAAAAACTCTGTCCATGACTCAATATCTTCTTTAGTTAACTTTCGATATTTTAATCTTTGGCTCTCTTGCTTAAAGTAATTCATAATTGAAGTTTTATTGCACTGACTTAAGGTAACACGCTATTAGATATTCTTGTCATTTTAGTGAATGACGAATTATTTATTAGATCAGGAACAGAGTGTATGAAATTTTTAACGGTTCTTTAGGAAATTATGTAGTTGCTCTAATT
>JAHDDN010000531.1 GCA_020629335.1 Chitinophagales bacterium
AATCGTAAAAAGACAAAACTTGGGCTGTCAAGGACTAATAAATTGAACCACTAAACTAACTGATCTTCTTTAATAGCTTTTCAAGATTATATTTTTGATAACTACTTTTCTTTGCTTGATTTATCTTTAGAAGTTCATTTTTACTTTGAATTGATAACCATAAATTGGGGTTAGAATTAAAAACATAACCTAATTTATAAGCCAAGTCTAAGCTTATTTTCCTTTTGTTTTTCATGATGGCACTAAGATTTGACTCTTCTATTTCAATAAAATTGGCAAATGATTTATTATTAACTCCTATTGCTTTTAAATACTTTTTAAGAAACTCACCAGTATGAATAATATTTTTAGGTTCTTTTATAGAGGCATATCTCTTCATTTGGAATTGAATTGAAATTAAGGCATATTTCAACTTTTCACCTAAAGTTTGTTGTTTTGAATGCTTGATAACAGCCTTTTGAAGTGCTTTAAAGTCTTTACTATTGACATTAACAACCCCTTCACCAGTACCATTTACTCCGCCTGGATTTATAATTTTATTTTTATTGCTCATCTTCTTTTAGGTATTTATCAATTAATTTTAATCCTATTTTAGGTGCTATAAACATTCTTTGTCCGCTTACTTGCATGGCTCCATACCTTTCTATGTATAAAGGAATTAGTTCTGTTTTACTTTCAAAGGTGAGGTAGCCCTTATAACCTCCTTTTCCATATTCGAAACTTAGTAGACAGCCATAAGCAATTAAGCATCCAGCAATGTGAGCATATTTGCCTTTTGATCCTATATTATGAGGTGCAATTTCGATATTATTCATGTAAAGCATTTCGTCAAACATTAAAGTTACCATCAATATGCCTTGAATAATCTGAGGTTCTTTTTCCAAACTTATTTTATAAAGCTCAGCTCCTTCAACCTTAAATAATTTTCTCCAACTAAAGTTCCATCCATTTTTCTTAAGTGGCATATCGTTTCTTTTTGCCATCTCAATTTTACCGCTAATATTTAATCCTGATTTTAGCTCTATGACACTTATATTCATATAGTTTACAAGATAATCAAAATTGATTGTAATTGCAAAAAAATTATCAATATTGATAATTATAACAAAGCCATCTCCTTCACAGGAGATGGCTTATAATGTTGTAAATTCCCTAAAATTTAAAACCCTTTGAAATGCTTTTCACTATCTTTTAGTCTACTGAAATATCGCTTCTTTTCGTCTCGTGTCCTGCTAATTTAGGTAAGCTAAGTTTTAAAACGCCATTCGTATATTCTGCAGAAATCGCTGAAGTATCTATTGTCTCACTCAGCTCAAATTGGCGGTGATAGCCATTAGGAGAATACTCCTGACGTTTCCAATCTGCTTCTCTGGAGAAGTCATCAGCTGTTGTTTCAATTTTCAGTGTGAGAATATGATCTTCGACTGATATTTTGAAATCGCCTTTAGATAATCCCGCTGCATAAAGGAATAGATAATAGCTATCGTCCTCCTCTCTTACATTGACTCCGAGAGATCTATTATTTTGGCGAAAGCCTCTATGCTTTCCCCATTTTTTGTATCCATATTTACCGCCTTTTGCGAAGAATGGATGATACTGACTTTTATGATTATAACACATATTGATTATGATTTAATTGTTAAATAAATTCCCGCAAATTCTTTTTTATAGACCCTGCGATCTTGGTTTTTAGCTTGAAAAATATAACTATTTCTGATCGGGTGATTAACCCACATGAATGTTGTTGCTATGATTGTTTCTTGCATGAGGTCTTCTGGTATATTCTACAAAAAGAGGCTCTACATAAAAACGTTCTCGTGAAGCGCGATTAAATCGGCTTGATCTATGTTGTTCTTGGTATCTTGGATCTTGCCAATCCATATAGTAAAAGAAGTTACGAATGGATCTGAAGAGGTAGAATATAATGCTCATAAAGGCGGCTGCCATAAAAGCCATCAAAAATATTTTCGCCATAAAGAAGAATAATATAATTCCGACTGATACTGCAAAGAAAAACTTGAAAGGTCTCATTGTATTTAATTTTATGATTTGAAAAATAGGTTTCGTTGATTAGGCGAGTTTAAAAAGCTTTGACGTATCGTGTCTTTAAGCTTATTGTATGCCGCCTACATTAAGGAAGACGAATGAGATTGAATTTTACTTTAAAAACAGAGCATTTTTTTTGACTTTTTTGCAGAAAACTGCTTAAATAATTGATTATTAAATGATTGTGTTTTGCTGTTTTAGCCAAAAAAAGCCTCAAAGGCTGCGCAGCAGCCAATATATCAGCAAGCAAAGTAGCAGTCTGACAGCGAAGGAAGTGAGCAGTCTAAAACCCCCTATTGACTATGGACCATTGACTAAAATCAGCGAGCAAAGCGAGCAGCCTAAAACCCTCATTGACTAAAAATAAAAAAGCCCGATAATGATTACATTATCAGGCTTAAGTAAGTAAGTACTTAGATTAATTATTATTTTCTTTCTTTTTACAATAGGCTTCCCAACCCTCTTTGAATTTAGCTTTTTCACCTTTATCCATACTGCCCCATTTTTCTTGAGGATTACCAAATTCCCTTTTATGATGTCGTCGTCTTTTAGATCCCATATGAAATCCTCCAAAGAGGATACGGGACAAGATTAATATACCAACAGCTTGCCAAAAGCTGATCTCTTTTACCCCTACAATATCAGGTAGGAGTGCATTCCATAAGTACATAACAACAGTGCCCAATAGTAATATAATAAGGGCTGCAACAGCTATGAACATAAAGGCCATAACTACTAATGGAGGTCTCTTCTTGGAACGATTTGCACACATAATTTCAGTTTTTAATAGCTCAAAAATTCTTCATAAAGAGCTTGTAGTTCTTTGCGAAGATGCTTTACCGCATATCTTTTTCGAGAGATTAATGTTTTTATATTTTCTCCTGTACGATCTGAAATTTGCTGAAAGGTTTGATCTTCCAATTCATTCCAAATGAATACATTTCTTTGGGCTTCTGGTAATTCGTCTAAGGCACGATATAAGGTTTCCCAAAAGATGGCTTTGAGGTCTTCATCTTCAGGAGTTGGGAAGTCTGCTAATAAGGATTCGTTGATATATACCTCCCCCTCATCCGTTTCATAGGTGTAATTTTCCAGTAAGTCTGGTTTTTTCTTTCGATAGTTGTCAGCTACTCTATTTCGAGCAACTTGGAATAACCATCCGCTTATTTGTTCAACAGGTTCAGTATCTACTACTCTACTAAATTGATACCAAACATCTTGTAATATGTCTTCTGCATCGGCATTCGTAGAGACTCTCTTTCGGATAAATCCAAATAGTCGGTCTCTATAAGTTCTGACCACTTCTGTTATATTTCGATCACGATTTTCACTCATCGATAAGGTCATAAAATTTAGTGTTTTCTATTGAAGACGAATGAAAACCTAAATTACTTTAAATGTAGTGTTTTTTTTTTGAAATAAATCATTTGGCAAGAAAATCAACAGTCCAGTAGTTTAGGCCGATCCTTATTTTTGTACCTAGTGGTTCAATTTATTAGTCCTTGACAGCCCAAGTTTTGTCTTTTTAC
>JAHDDN010000532.1 GCA_020629335.1 Chitinophagales bacterium
CGACTTCTTCAATGATGCGTTTGCAAGTGCCACAATTGGCTAAGTGATATACTTTCTTTCTCATAATTATTTTTTAAGTATTTTTGATTCATTTCATTAACGCCCTGAATTCAGATTAGTTTACTAAATCCATTGATTATTTACAAAGTTTTAATCCACCTTATGAAGTCGGAAAAATGCTGATTAGAAATGGTGTGTTTTTGATCGTCAAAAGATGTTGTCACATTCATATTAGCATCTTCGAGTATTTGTTTAGCTATATTGGCTTTGTTAAACTGTACCACAGGATCTTGTGAGCCATGAGATATAAATGCCTTTAAGTCCTTTAAAGCTGACTTATTAGTAGCTTTTGCAGGTACATCATCTAATACATATCCACTAAAACAAGCGATTCCTTTTACTTTATCAGGAGTAATTAAGCCGATACTAAATGACATCACTGCTCCTTGACTAAATCCTCCCACTACTATACGATCAGGATCAATGGCATACTTTTGTTGAGCTTGCTGTATAAATTTCATCACTAATTTTCGACTCTCTTCTGCTTGTGATTCCTTATTAATTAAATCTCCATCTGTAAATGTAATATCATACCATTTGTATTTATTCGGCCCCATTTCCGTTGGTGCCCTAAGAGAAATAACTAACCAATTCTCAGGTATATGCTTTGATAAAGAAAATAGGTCTTTTTCATTACTGCCATACCCATGCATCAAAATCAATGTTGGAGCTTTCCCCTCTCCTTTCGATTCTCTTACTAAATGCTCTAAAACAATAGGCTCATTCAGTATGGAGCTTGGATTTGTGCTCCTACAACTGCTCAACACAAATAGCAAAAATAATATCATATGTAAATTTTTCATAGGCAAATTTTGATCCGAAGTTACAAATTAATTTTTATTTGGGTGCGACCCTGCGCTCGCAATCCAAAACCATATCAAATAAAATTAATCATTCATCATTACGCATTATGCATTCGCCGAAGGCGCAGGGTCGGGCTGTCCGCTCTTATGTGGCTATGCTGCTCCTACTCTGCTAAGTGCTGCTTGTCTGCCCTTCGGGCCAGCCATCGCATCACTAAGCGCCGTAAGTCGCATCATATACGCCACATACCGCTGCCATCCCTCGCACAAAAAACGATATAATACAAAATTAAGCAAGCGCAATTGAAAAAGACTTACGCCATAAGGATTAAATTTCCTATTTTTGGATTCTAAAAAAAACTAAAATAATGGGATTTAATATATCTGGTATTGTCGTTAACAAAAACTTTGATAAGGATATTAAAAAATTTGCGGAGGCAATGGGTTTAAATATCGCATATCAAAAAGAGGTTACTTTTGAAACAGCTTCTGCTAATTGGACGGAAGAACCAAATTGTTTTGTTCATTTTACTGATCAGGCAACGATTGCCTTTATGCCAATGGAAAAAGCAAGTGAACCCTTCCAATTACGTGATGCTACTGTTTTGACTTTTATCTATTCAGCAGTGTCGATGACTTTCAAAATTGATTATTTTGAAGGATTTGAATCTAAACGGTCGCATATTGAATCTGATGGAGAAACGTTTATGTCTGAAGGAAAATTGCCGGAAGATGAACAAGCAGAAGATACTTCCGATTTAGTTTTTATGCTAATGAATAAGGTGTTGGGGAAGGACTGGCACAGCATTGAATTAGATGAAATCTCTCATCATTGTAACTTCCAATAATCTAAACTACTATAATTATTTTTCTTATGAAACTCGCTCACTTTTTACTCGTATTTTCCTTCTTGACTTTAATCTCGCTTATTGCTATTGGCCAAGATTTAGAAGAAAGCCATTTACCAATAGTCGTCATTGAATTAGAAGATCAGACGATCAAGGAAATTTTTGATGAGCCTAAAACAATTGCTCGAATGGGGATCATTGATAATGGCCCTAATGAGATCAACTCTATTGACGATCCTTGGAATGATTATGATGGCTATATAGGCATAGAAACAAGAGGTAATTCTACACAAGGGTTTGAAAAGAAAACTTATAGTGTGGAGCTTTGGGACGAGCAAGAGAATGATATTTCGGCTTCTATTTTGGGAATGGGGGTTGAAGAAGATTGGATACTTCACGCAATGGTGATTGATAAAACACAATTACGTATTCCGATGAGTTTTTACCTATTCCAAAGGATGGGGCATTATGCTTCTAATTGGCGTTTCGTAGAATTAGTGATTAATGAGGAATATCGTGGACTCTATATTCTAACAGAAAAAATTAAACGTGATAATGATAGAGTTGATATTGCCAAATTAGATAATAATGATTTGGCGGGCGATTCATTGACAGGAGGCTATATTTTGCGGATAGACTGGTTAGATGATGCAGAAGGTTTTGAATCTGAATTTGAAGCTCAAGGTGGCGATAATATGTTTTATCAATGGTATTACCCCAAGGCCGAAAATATACAAGAGGAACAAGCCGAGTATATAGCTGATTGGATGTATGAATTTGAGAGTGCGGTTTTTGAGGATGATTATATTAATGATGCGGGTAAGCGCTATGATGAGTATATTGACATTACCACCTTTACTGACTTCCTCCTTATTAATGAATTGAGCAAAAATGCGGATGGCTATAAACTCAGCACTTATATGCACAAGGACCGAGATGATAGAGACGGCCGATTAAAGGCTGGCCCAATATGGGATTTTGATCAGACCTATGGGATGTCAGCTGTATGCTCCAATTTTGATACGGAAGAATGGACTTATACCCAAGAACAAGATGGCTGTGAGGATTTGGAAAGCATGCCGATGTGGTGGCAAGCAATGATGGCGGATACTATCTTTACCAACCACTTAAGTTGTAGATGGGAAACAATGAGAGCTGGTGCTTTCCATGAAGATAGCCTCCACACTTGGATAGACGATCAAGTTGCCTATTTAGGAGCCGCTATTGATCGAAATTTTGAGCGTTGGGATTTCCTGGGAGAAGCGATTTGGATAGAGCCTGATCCCTTACCATTAGATACTTATCAAGAGGAGATAGATTATATGAAAAATTGGATCAGTGATCGCTTAAATTGGTTAGACGAAAATATGCCTGGTAATTGTGAGAATGATATCATCGTCATTGAGGAACCGACGGAGGTACAAAGTCTTTATAATGATTTTAATATTGAATTAAGTCCCAATCCTGCGCAAGATTTTGTGCAGATTTCTGCAAAAAGAGAGCTTGAAGTTATTATACATAATATAGATGGGAAAATTCTTTATATCAATGAATTAAACACTATGAATAAAACAATTGATTTAAGCCATTTTGAAGCGGGGATCTATTTTGTTAAAGTAAAGGATGAGGATCAACAAAGGGTTATGAAGTTGGTGGTAAACTAACGCACCAACATCAAGGTCTGCTTAATTTTTGTGTTTTCATCTGATAGTTCCAGATAGTAAGTGCCGTTTGATAAGCCTTCTAAATTGACTGACAACATATTGGCCGCTCTATCCACTGCTTGAAAGTGTACTACTTGACCATTGACATTAAAAATCTCCAGTAGGCCATCCGATATGTTGAAGTGTTCTAAAT
>JAHDDN010000037.1 GCA_020629335.1 Chitinophagales bacterium
CTATAACTTTGTGACTTTTTAAAAAGACACAGATTTACGTCGCATGACAGGCGACTCTTGTGGTCGCCCAACTTGAGGAATCAATTGATATTATATGTTGAAATTGTAGAGACGCATTGCATGCGTCTATTTGCACCACTAAAAAAATCTAAACAAAATCCCCCTAAAGCGTGTTTTCCCTCTATGAATTACTGGATACTAATTATAGGAGCGATGTTAGCGAATTTTACCTTAATAGATTTTGATCAGGAATTTGATATGGAGACTTGGCGAGTCGTAGATGATGGCGTCATGGGAGGATTATCAAAAGGCTGTATGCACCTCAGCGATGAAGGAAATGCCGTATTTCATGGGACGGTTTCTTTGGAAAATTATGGTGGCTTCTCTTCTGTAAGAACTCGTATGAATGAGTCGGTAGAGGATTATACACATTTTGTATTGACGCTTAAGGGGGATGGGAAAAACTATCAATTGCGAGCGAAAAGCGATGCCTATGAGTCATATTCCTATGTATATACCTTTGAAACTTCAGGCGAATGGGAGAAAGTTGTAATTCCAATGAATGAAATGTATCCTTCTTTTAGAGGGCAGAAATTGCAAATGCCCAATTACCCAGGCGAGACTTTAGGAGAAATGGCCATTTTGATCGCCAATAAGAAAGCAGAAACCTTCCAATTAGAAATTGATAAGATTGAATTGAAGTAGTTCATTGTTTTCTTTTGTGTGGCATAAATATTGATTGTTTTTATTATCTTTAGAGATAGAATTAACCACTCTAAAAACTTCATTATGCGCACATTCATCCTCCTTTTGATTGGACTTAGCCTTTCCTTAATAACTTACGCACAAACTTTACCTGCCAATAGAGCAGTTGATTGGACCATAGCAGGTCTGAATGATACTAGCACGGTGGGCTTTACCGTGATTGATATGGCAGCGGCTGGATTAGTAGGAGATGGTGCAACGGCTAATGATGCAGATATGACGACAGTATTAGCAGGAATTAGTGGCCCAGGTGCTATTTTAGAATTTCCAGCAGGTAATTTCTTATTTAATCAAACATTGAACTTGCCCAGCAATATTGTATTGAAAGGAGAGGGGGCGGAGATGACTACGCTAAGTTTTGATTTAGGAGGAAGCGGCGATGCCATTAATGTAAGTGGAAGTGATGTTAACTCAGTAAGCTCGACATTAACAGCGAGCGCATTTAAAAATGATTTCATAATAGAAGTAGCAGATGGCAGTATATTTCAAATAGGAGATTGGATTAGAACGATACAAGATGATGAGAATTTAATGACATCTACTTGGGCTTATAATACCTATGGCCAAATCACAGAAATTACAGCGATTAATAATAATGAGTTGACACTTCGTTCAGCTTTGCGATTAGACTTAGATTTAGCCAACTCGCCTTATATTATCAAAATGACCCCCAAAGAAAATGTGGGAATCGAATGCTTGAAAATACACCGTTTAGATGATACTGCCCCAGAGCAAAGTGCGAGCATTGAGTTCAGAAGGGTCGTGAATTCTTGGGTGAAAGGCATCGAGTCTGAAAACTGTACCTTTAGCCATATAGATATTAGATTGAGCTCAAATATTAATGTTTCGAAATCCTATATGCACCACGCTTTTGATTATGGAGGTGGTGGCCGTGCCTATGGCGTCATGCTACATTCTACAACGAATGAATGCTTGATAGAAGATAATGTCTTTGAATATTTGAGACATTCTATGATCGTTCAATCAGGAGCCAATGGAAATGTATTTGCTTATAATTACTCCTTTGATCCCTATTGGGATTCTTTCCCTAGTAATTCTGCTGGTGATATGGTCTTACATGGCAACTATCCATTCTATAATTTATTCGAGCAAAATATTTGCCAAAATATAGTCATTGATAATTCACATGGCCCGAATGGACCGCATAATACTTTCTTAAGAAATAGGGGAGAGGGCTATGGTATTTTCTTTAGTGCCAGCAATTCTCCCAATCAAAATTTCTTAGGCAATGAAATTACCAATACCTCCTTTCCATATAATATTGCTAATTATTCTATCAATGGCACAGGTCATTTTATTCATGGAAATAATAATAAAGGAACCATTGATCCAGCAGGAACAGAAGTATTGCCAGATGAGTCTTATGCCTTTACAAGCACTCCTAATTATGTACCTGCTTCGCAATGGGCTGGTATAGGAATGCCTAATGTGATGGAAGCGAATAGCATTCCAGCGCGTGATCGATTATTGAATAATGATATCTTCTTGAACGCTTGTATTGATCCACCCACAGATCATGTCATTCAAGCAAAACTATTTTTACAAGCCGCCTATGACGGTAGCATAATGACGACTGATTTATTAGCTAATAACTTAATCCCTTTAGCACAACCATTCAATACGGCTCCCTGGAATTATTCAGGCAGTGAAAGCGTAAGTAATATTCCAAATGATGTCACAGATTGGATATTATTAGAACTACGTGATGCGAATGACCTCAATACAGTAGCAGCACAGCAAGCCGCTTTCCTAAGAAAAGACGGCAGTGTGATTGCCTTAGATGGTAGCGTAGGTCTAAGCTTTTCAAATCTAAATAATAATAGCAATTACCGCTTAATTATCCGTTCCAGAAATCATTTGGCAGTTGTTTCTAATAATGAAATCACTTTGCCACAAACAAGTTTTTACGATTTTACTTCTGTGTCAAATATCATGGGTGGCAATACCCAAGTAACTGATTTAGGCGGTGGCGTTTATGGCCTTTATGCAGGAGACATTTATAGCGAAGGCGTCTTCACCGTAATTGACTTTAACGAATTTGTGAATGACTCTTCCAATATCTTAGAGTATAAGGATACCGATGTAAATTTAGACGGCTATACTACTGTAGAAGACTATAATTGGTATAGACAAAACAATAGCCTGATAGGGATTACCTTAGTACAATATTAGGTTTTTAATGTGTAACGATTAATAATTGTTGTTAGTAGAAGGATATAAGAACAAATTTTTAGATTCAAATTCGTATAAGTTTGGAACTGAATATTAAATTTGCTGGTTGAATATAGCATCATCTATCCTGATGTTTTCATAAACCCTACAAATGAAATTATCCATTAGTCAACTGAATAAAACCTATCCTAATGGCGTCAAAGCCATTGACAACTTAAGTATCGAAATAGAAGCCGGCATGTTTGGGCTATTAGGCCCCAATGGCGCAGGCAAATCCTCCCTCATGCGAACAATAGCCACTTTACAGAACCCAGATAGTGGTAGCATATTTTTCAATGATATAGATGTCTTAAAAGACAAGATGAGCCTTCGTAAAAACTTAGGCTACCTACCACAAGAGTTTGGCGTTTACCCAAATGTCTCTGCTGAAAAACTATTAGATTACTTTGCCGTACTAAAAGGCATTGCCTCCAAAAAAGATCGCAATAAGATCGTAGAGGAAGTATTACATCTCACCAATCTTTATGAGGCCAAGAAAAAGAGTGTCAATTCTTACTCAGGCGGAATGAAGCAACGATTTGGAATCGCTCAATTACTACTCAATAACCCAAAGCTAATCATTGTAGACGAGCCAACTGCTGGCTTAGACCCTGCCGAAAGAAATCGTTTCCTAAATGTATTAAGAGAAATAGGAACGAATAATATCGTTATCTTTTCTACCCACTTAGTAGATGATGTCAAAGAGCTATGCTCTAATATGGCCATCATCAATCAGGGTAGCATCTTAAAGCAAACCACTCCCACAGCAGCTATCAAAGAACTAGAAGGCAAAATATGGCTAAAGAAAGCCGAGAAAGAAGACTTGCCAGCCCTCAAAAACCAATATAAAGTCTTATCTTCCAGCTTCGATGAGCATAACAAACTCAACCTAAGAGTATATGCAGACAGCCAACCAGCAAATGATTTTGCCGCCACTGCACCCAACTTAGAAGATGTGTACTTTATGACCTTATCAACTAATGCTGTAGCAACAGCAGCCTAAGCTAAACTCCGCTCTAAAAAGTAAGTAGGTGCGCCCCTTGTGGTCGCTCAACCAAAACTCTGATTCTCCTAAAATTCTTAAAACTATTTCTACCCCACCTTAAAAAAGGAGGGGCCAGAGGTGGTTGTATAAAAACCCAAAATCATGTTTTCCAAAATATTCTCTTATGAGTTTAAGTATTGGTTAAGTAAACCCTCAACCTATATTTATGCTTTTGTTATTATTTCCATTGCATTCATTTCCTTCATTGGAACGGGTGGTTATTTTGATGGCTCTTCCGCAAGGAAGTATGCTGTCAAATTAATGAACTCTCCGCATGAACTCAACTTTATTTTGCAGTACTTTGGTAAGATGCTACTCTTCTTATTGCCAGCCATTATTGGGGCAGGAATCTATAGAGATAGCCAAAGCCAAAGCCATCATATTATGTACTCCTTTCCCATTGAGAAAAAGAGCTACTTATGGGGGAAGTTTATTAGCGCCTTTAGTGTTGTTTTATTAATTACTTTAGGCGTTGGTATTTCATTTATAGTAGGCGAATTTATTTTGGGAACCAACAATCCAAAGATAGGCGCTTTTAATATCCTTGGCTACCTATCCGCTTTTGGTTGGTTTATCATTCCTAATTTATTCATTTATGGATTATTGGTATTTATGGTGGTTGCCAGTACCAGAGAAATCTATGCGGGATTTGTTACGGTCATTATCCTATTCTTAGTCCAAATACTCACAGAGAATTTATTTGCTTCCAGTCCATTTTTAGTTGCCCTTCTTGATCCATTTGCACAAAGTGCTGTAACATATGAGACTAGCCAATGGACTTTAGCAGATAAGAATGCAGAACTAATTCCTACATTAGGCGTAGTGCTTTATAATCGATTACTTTGGTTAGTGATGGTCTTATTAGTAGGCTTAGGATTTTATAATAAATTTAGCTTCTCTCATGAGCCAATGATAAGTGCCTCATTAGGTCGTAATAAATCCAATAAAAAACCAAGCACAAGATTAAGACAGGAGAGCGGGAGCATACAATTGTCAAGTGTAGAATACGACCATTCTTTGGGCCAAAATATCAAGCGAATGTTCCAGTTAGCCAAATTCGACTTTTTGTATATTGTCAAGAATTGGGGCTTTGTTTTTCTGACATTCTTTGGAGTGTTAGCCATCGTATTTGCTTTAAATAGAATGACAAATGCGGGCGATTTTACTCTGTATCCTTTTACGAGAATAATGCTTGCTATTCCTTTGTTTTTCTATTCCATCATTATCATACTGATTACCTTCTTGTATTCAGGAATGTTAGTTCATCGTGCTCGAACGGCCCGAGTTGACCAATTAGTAGATGTAAGTGCAATTCCCAATTGGACTTTCTTAGGAGGGAAATTGATAGCCATATTACAAGTGCAATTATTGCTATTGTTGGTGATGATGTTAAGCGCTATTGGTATACAAATTTACCAAGGCTTTTATCAATTTGAGATTGGGCTTTACCTATATCAGTTATTTGTATTGACCTTTCCTTTACTGGCGATATGGGCCTTTGCTTCTCTATTTATTCACAGCCTGATTCCTAATGTATATTTAGGAGTATTTACTTTATTATTAGGCTGGGCAGGAAAAGATCAGCTTTCCCAAATCAATATCAATACGCAGCTCTTAGAATTTAATAAAGCGCCAAATTTGACCTATAGCGATTTCAATGGTTTTGGTACAGAATTGCCTGCTTATGTCCTGATAGAAAGCTATTGGTTTGTGATTGGTATTATATTACTGATGCTGACCTATTTAATATGGCAAAGAGGAAGCGTTTTTTCTATGAAAGAGCGTTGGGATATGGCACGATCCAGATTTAGTAAGAGGATTGGTATTGCTGGTATAGCAGCATTATTATTAGCGACTTTATTAGGCTTTAAAATCTATCAAGGCGAGCAAGATATCTATTTTTCTAAGATCAAGCAAAAGAAAGTCTTAGCCAATGTGAAGGAGAAATTTAAGCAATATAAAGACGAAGCTCAACCCAAAATCACAGCCGTAAAATTAAATATAGATATTCATCCTACAGATCACTCATTCAAAGCTTCTGGTACTTATAAGCTAGAAAACAAAAGCGACCAAGTTATTGATAAAATATTGATCAAAACAGGCTTTGACGAAATTACTAAATATGTATTGAGTAGATCCAGTAATATTATCCAGCAAGATACCATTATGCAATATACTGCTCATCAATTAGCTACTCCCTTAGCGCCTAATGATAGTATGTCATTGTATTTTGAAGTAGAGAATAGAGCCAATACTATTTTTGAGAGAAATTCCAGCATACTCGAAAATGGTACTTATATCAAAAACGACGCCTTTCCTAAATTGGGCTACTTTTGGTTGAAGCAGGCTTCCAATCCAAACGATAGCCTTCAAGTAGCAGAAAGTATGTATGCAGGTGATTCTGACTTGATTGATTTTCAAGCAACCATTTCTACTTCTGAAGATCAAAAAGTTCTTTCAGCAGGCTATTTGAAAAAGGAGTGGGAAGAAAATAATCGCCATTATTACCACTATCAATCTGACGAAAAAATCAAATTCAACTTCGCGTTTCATTCAGGTGCTTTTGAAGAAATGACTCAGCAGCATAAAGGAGTAGGAATAAAAGTATGGCACCATCCAGAACATGATTTCAATAATGAAAAAATGATCAAGGGGATCAAAGCAGCCTATGATTATAATACTCAATATTTTAGTACTTACCCATTTAATGAAATAAGCATAGTCGAGATTCCACTGACAGAAGAATCCTTTGCAGCGACCTTAATGGCCAATATTGTACCGACTTCAGAATTGCAATTTGTCATTAAATCTCAAGATGAGAAAGACAAGATTGATTTGGCATTTTACGTCATGGCTCATGAGTTAACTCATCAATGGTTTGGTAACTTCATGATGCCAGCTAATGCCGATGGCGCTAAGATGTTGGCCGAGAGCCTCACAGAATACATCAGTACAAGAATTTATGAAAAGCACAAAGGCAAAGAACAAGCATTGAAGTTTCTAAAAATTCAGCGAAAACGATATTTAAAAGGTCGCAGTAAAGCCTATAGTGTCGAGCAGCCCTTAAATATGGTCAAGTCTTCACAAGATTATATCGCCTACGGAAAAGGAGCCATCACATTCAACACCCTACAACACTACTGGGGAGAAGAAAATCTAAACCAATGCCTGAGCGATTTTCTAAGAAAATATCCAAGCAGTCAAGGCCAATTTCCAACCAGTCTTGACTTCGTAAAGCACTTAAAAATGTCTTTGCCAACAGACCTTCATTACCTAGTAAATGACATGATAGAAAACATCACTTTCTACGACAATAAAATCAATCAAGTCGATACCAAAAACAAAAACAATCAACACCATGTCCAAATAGATTTTGAAGTAAATAAACACACAGACGATAAAGAAGAAACACCATTGCCGCTAAATGATTATATAGAAATAGCCTGTTACAATTCCGCAGGAGAACAAATCCATTTAGAAAAAACCAAAATCACTCAATCACAAAATACCCTAAATCTAAAGCTCCAAGAAGCCCCCACAAAAGTGATTATAGACCCCAATCTATTAACCATAGAAAAGAACATAGATGATAATGTCTTTGAATAATGCGTAATGATGAATGAATATTGATTAATGAGTAATGCATAATGATTAATGAATAGTGTTTTTTGTCTTTCTGAACGTATCCTCCCCGCGTTGCACTGCAACGTCCAATTTTTTAATCAATACCGTAACGTCCATCTTGAATAAACACCACAACGTCCATCTGAAACATCCATCTTGAATCAACACCACATCGTCCAAGCATAGGGAATTTGCGCAAGGGATAGTAGTGGTATGTAGCGTCGAGAAGTAGCTTATGGAGCTTAGGCACACGCAGGCTGGCCACGAAGTGGCAGACAAGAGGGCCTTAGCGCAATAGCTACTGAACAGCTACATAAGAACGGATAGCCCGACCCCTTATTTTTTTGGCCAGCGGGCGGACACATAGGTCCGCCCCTACATGGGCTGGCCAAAAAAATAAGGGGTTGCGCCCTAATAAAAAACCTATTTGTAAAAAGGGAGGAATATGCTTATCTTGAAATATTGAATATACTGTTAGCGTTAATGAATAAGTTAGGAATATGGCAAAAGCAATAGAAAAAAGCTGGTATGAAAATGACTTGCCAATTTACTTAATAATCATATTTATAGCTAGCCTTAGTGCTTGTAAGGCTACGGTCAAAACGGAAGCCTTAGAAGAAAAGGAGGAAATTGTAGAACAAATTCCTAATGAAAATTTTGTGCCTTTATTTTATGAGGGACAGTTGTGTCATTGGGTGCGCAATATCTTTGAAGATCGAAAAGGGCATCTTTGGTTGGGGACTAATCATTATGGTATTATGCGTTATAATGGAGATACGCTGGAATATTTTTCGGAAAAACAAGGCCTTGGTATTGGACGGA
The DNA here is from genome assembly GCA_020629335.1 of Chitinophagales bacterium. The sequence goes on from JAHDDN010000037.1 coordinate 8,489, forward strand.
TTACAGGAATCGTAGAGGATGAAAAAGGACATCTTTGGGTAGGAACTTATAGGGGCTTAAGTAAGTATGATGGCGAATCATTCACCAATTATACGGAAGAGGATGGCCTGAAGAATAGCGAAATTTGGAGCCTAATACAAGATCGAAATGGCGCATTATGGATGGGTACGATGGAAGGTGTAAGTCGATTTGATGGGAAAGAATTTACCAATATATCCATTCCTCGATCTGATGTAAAAGATGCCGAACCCATTCTGACTCCTGATCGGATTTCAGCTATCTTGGAAGATAAAGAAGGCATGTTTTGGTTCGGAACAGATGGCTATGGCATTTGTAGATACGATGGAAAAACCTTCTCACATATTACGAAAGCAGATGGACTGCCCGATAATAATATCGCTAATTTGATGGAAGATTCAAAAGGCAATATTTGGATCGGAACGATGCATGGAGGGCTGTCAATGTATGATGGAAAAAGCTTCCAAAATTTTACTCAAGATGGTCTTATAGAAGGGGAGGAAGTCGGTGGACTTTATGAAGATAAAGAAGGTAATATTTGGTTGGCTGCTGAAAATTATGGGGTGTACCGATACGATGGAAAAACCTTTACTAATTTTTATGAAAAAGAGGGCTTGATTACGAATGGTATTATCAGCATCTATGAAGATAAAAAAGGACGTTTTTGGATGGGTGGCTGGAAAGGACTATTCCGCTTTGATGGGAAAATTTTTACTACAGTGACTAAGAAAGGGCCGTGGAAGTAGTTTTAATTTGCCCTCCTAACCTCATTCGCACCAGTAGATCTATTCTTATAAGATACCTTTTTAAGATTGCCAAATTGATAACTGACAGATAAGCGGTAGAATTGGTCATCTCTTTGTCTTTCGAAAAATATATCTGTTTCACCCACCGAATAATAACCCGATGGTCTCGTAGTATTGAATACATCATTAGCGGTTAACCTGCAAATGAGTCGTTTGTCTAAAAATGACTTTTCTAAGTTGAAACTTAGGTTGGCCATATCTTCACGATGCGTAATTCCTTCATAAAGATCTCCCCAATACCAATAAGTAAAATCTAACTTTAGCGTCTCTAAAATATTGAAGCTATTATTGGTGTAAAAATAAATATGCGGTTTAGGTTGAAGTCGGACAGCAATTAGATCTGATTCCACTATATCATTATAACTCAGCGTGAGGGTATTTTGTGTTGACAACCAATCATTGCTATATTGCTTGGACAAAGAAGTATAGAAATTCTGCTCATAGCCATAATTAACTGGTTTAAGTACATAGCTGTAATCATCTTCTCCACGAATGGCTCGTGCACCTAAAGGGTCGATCGTATAATTATAACCCACTTTGATATTCGTTTTTAGCCAATTGGTGATGATCTCGACATTATGCGTTTTTTGGGTGACTAAATCAGGATTGCCTTGTATGGAAGTATAGGCATCCTGATAATACAAAACAGGATTTAACTGACTATAACGAGGTCTACGAATACTGCTGCTATAAGATAGATTGATGTTTTGTTTATTGGGCAGTAAATAATTAATGGATAAGTTAGGAAATAAATTATTGAAATTATTTTTCAAATCCTGATTTTCTGCATCTGCTAATTCAAGGACATAATGAGTGTACTCACTTCTAAGTCCGATAGAAAAGTTCAGATTAGGATTGATAGTACGATTGTAATTTACATAGCCAGCTGCTAATAGCTCGGTATATTTGAATGTATTAGATATCCTGTCATCGGGAATATATACATTATCATCATTAGCCACTAAAAAATCTAAATTAGCATCATTCACTACTTGGCTTAATTTTGTACCAACTTCCAAAGAATGCTTGGTGTTAAGGTGCTTTTCATAGTCAAGCTGTGCAGAATAAACATCAATATTATGATTGTATAAGTTTTGTATTAAGCGATTAGAAGTCTCGCCTTGTTCCAAGCTATATTCATCAATATAATTATTGCGATCATTGGTGATTAAAGAATATTGCCCACCGATAAAAAGGGTAGAACCCAATGTATCAATCTGCTTTTGATAATTGGTTGATATAGAATTAGTCGCCGAACTTTGATCTCCATTAATGAAACTATCGTAATAATTATCCCCATCACTATCAATTATTGTATTGCTGCTTTTATGAGAATTATCCATTTTTTCAAATAATCCCGAATATTCTGCGGATAAATAACTAGTTGAGTTCAGATCATATTGTACCCCAAAAGATAGGGTAGGGCTTGGCCGATAATTCCATCGCCAATCAGTTGTGACATCTGAATCTAAATAGACCGCTTCAGCCTCTCGAACACGTGTTGTATGCAATATTTCTCTTTCTTTGCCCCCATATATATCTATGCTTCCAGTCAATTTAAGTGCATTCTTAGCATAATTAGCCAGAATCGTTGAGTTAGAAATCGTCCCAGCAAAGTTCGTATGGCTGACACTCTGTTGGAGCTTGATTTGATAGCCTTCTGTCCCCATTGTAGTGATGGTATTGATCTTGATGATTGCTCCGCCATCCGCATCATATTTAGCAGATGGATTTCTAATGATTTCTATGTTCTTAATATTGCTTGCTAAGATTAGGTCTAATTGATCTACCGTAATTCGTTGCCCATTAAGATAAAAAATAGTCGTCTCTTTTCCCACGACTTGGAATCCATCTTCTCCTTCTACCACACCAGGGGTTTTAGAGAGAATCTCTTGAACAGAATTACTAGAAGCCAAGGAGGTTTTATCTACTGAAAAGGCCATCGTTCCATTCTCTTTCTCCACGATTCTCGCTATTTTGCCCTTTACAGTCACTTCTTCCAGATCATGACTAGCAGTACTCACTTCAATCATCCCTAAATCAATATCCACTTGATCTTGATAGCGAACAAGCATAGTCGTATCTTCAAAAAGCAGGGAAGAAAATTTAAGCAATACTTCTGGCAGATCAATATCAGTCACTTTAAATGGGGCATTCATAAAGCTCGTCCCCTCTATTAAAGAAGAATCGCTAGGATTCAATAAGATCACATTACCCATCTGTGGCTCTCCATTAGCATCAAGCACTTGGCCGCTTATACTATTGATATTTTGCCCCCAACATATACAAGATATCAAAAGCAATAAATAAAATGGGGCGAATTTAATAGGATTAAATAATTTCATACATTTGATTTTGAAAGCAATTTATCTTTTAATTGCTCACCTAACAAATTTACTATACCAATGAGTCCTAAGTGTATACCAATAGCCTATAAGGCTTAAAGTAGTCACTTAGGTTTCATTTGTATACCTTTAAAGGGCGTTCTTATTTATTGATGGCTAATTAGTTGATAATAGCTTACCTTTATAGCATGTCATCAACACAAAGATCAATATTTTTTTGGGTCATGGTTTATCTCCTATGGAGCTTTATGAAATCAAGTGGAGGCGAGAACTTAGTTTACTTTATCGTGAATTTATTTAATATTCCGATCTTCATACTGGCTTATTATTATTTGAAGCATATTTTAATTCCACATTTCTACGAAAAAGATAAATACATTCTTTTTTTCATTAACTTTCTCATAGGCTCTTTTGGATTATATTTACTTTGGAGAGTTTTTGGGATTTTATGGTTGGATAATTTAAGAGATTTGTGTGATATTCCTTTTATGCGCTTTGACCGTTACTTAGTATATACTGTTCAGTTTTATTCGCCAGGCATATTATTATTAGTTTGGGAAATGATCGAAGAGAAAAGAGCAGAAAAGGAACGCTTTAATGAATTAGAAAAACAAAAGCTCAATACCGAATTAAAGTACTTAAAAGCCCAACTCAATCCTCACTTCCTATTCAACTCCTTTAATAACCTCCATTCCCTGATCGTTACCAATGACAGCAAAGCAGCAGATATGGTACTGCAACTATCTTCCATTTTAGAGTTCATATTGTATAAGAGCCAAAAGCCCCATGTCATGCTTCAAGAAGAAGTAGAAGTCGTAGAGAAATATATAGAATTGGAGAAAATAAGATACGGAGATCGCTTGAAGGTTAGCTTCGAAAAAGAAGGCGATTTTTCTATGCCCATTTCTCCCTTATTAGTCTTATCTTTGGTAGAGAATGCTTTTAAGCACGGAGCCAGTGGAGACATTGACAATCCAGAAATAAAGATCAATCTCAAAGTCGAAGCAAAACAATTATCTTGTAATATCTGGAATACCAAATCCCAATATCAAGGCGAATTAAAAGATGTCCATAAAGAAGGGATAGGCTTATCCAATGTGAAAAGGCAGTTAAGCCTCCAATACCCAGATCAACACGAATTAATCATCCAAGATTTAGATGAATACAATGTCCAATTAAAAGTCAATCATGAGTAATAAAATTAGCTGCCTCATAGTAGATGACGAAGCGCCTGCCATTAAATTAATCGAGAAGTACTGTTCTATGATAGATCAGTTAAAGGTAGAATACACTTGTCAAAGTGCAGTACATGCTTTTGATTACCTACAAAATAACTCAGTCGATCTAATATTTTTAGACATTCAAATGCCCGTCCTAAATGGCATCGCTTTTTTGAAATCTATCAAAAATCCACCCTCCATTATCATCACCACTGCCTATCGTGAATACGCCGTAGAAGGCTATGATTTGGACATCGTTGATTACCTACTCAAGCCCATCGGATTTGATCGTTTCCTAAAAGCCATAGATCGCTATCAAAACAAAAAAAACACAATAGTAGAAACCACTCCTAAAACCGCAACAGAAGATTTCGTCTTTTTTAATGTCAATAAAAAACACCATAAAGTAATGATATCGGATATCATTTATGTCGAAAGTTTGAAAGATTATAGCTGCATCCACACCGTCCAAGAAAAATTAGTCGTCAAAGGAAATCTGGGCACTACTTTAAAAGAGCTTCCTGCTGATCGTTTCATAAGAATTCACCGTTCCTTTGCCATTGCCTTTTCTGCTCTTAGCTCCTACAGTCAAACCGAAGTCGAGCTAAATAGTCTTTCTCTCCCCTTGGGAAAAAGTTATAGAGAAGACTTCCTTAGCCGCATTAAAAATGCGTAATGCGTAATGCGTAATGCATAATGTGTAATGATTAATGTGTAATGATTAATGCATAATAATTAGATTATGTAAATCTAAAAATCCGTGCAATCTGTGTAATCAATAAAAAATCCGTGATTATTTATTTGGGCGGCTATTCCTGCTGTCCGTTCTTATGCGGCTGTTTGGCGGCTACTTCACTAAGCTGTACTTGTCTTCCACTGCGTGGCAAGCCTGCGTCCAGCTAAGTTCCGTAAGCCCCCTCTCGACGCCACATACCACTTCCATCAGGGCCGCATATTAGCAATGAGCAAAAAATCTCACTACTCATTACCCAATACTCACTACCAAAAAGCCACATACCACTTCCATCAGGGCCGCGGATTAATGATGAGTAAATTTGACAGAAAGACTCAAAAATAAAAAGGACATGCAAAATAAATTGCACGTCCTTTCTGTACAAAAAAACGACTATACTAATAATTAGCCAAAATTGTTAAGACTGTTTTTCAAAGGAGCATAATACTGATTGTACTCCTTTATTTTACTCAATTAGAAAAGAAAGTTATTTACTAACTTTTTTTAAAACGTTTATTCTCTTCATCGTATGTTGGCCTTGTTTGTTAATAAGCCTTTGGCTTAATTTATTGATATGTTTTATTAAGATCATGATATATAGTTTAGAGATTGGTTAAAAAATCCTATGCTTCATTTACTTCAACTACTGGAGGTTCCCAACTTCCTTCAGCAATACCACCTACTGGCCAATAAGCTCTGAATAGAAGGTTAAATTCATCACTTGGAGCAGGTAACCAATTATTGTAGTATGGGTCACTTTCTGCTAATGCTTGGTTTTGAATAAAAATCTTCAATGAACCATCGTCTTCATAAGTTAAAGGATCGCTATCCGAATGTCCAAGCGCATATCTATTGATAGGATTATCTATAAAATAGCCATCCTTATCATACATAGTCAATGACCAAAAAGCTTTAACTGGTGGTGCATCATCAAAAGTCATTATGTACTTCTTACTCCCATCAAGCTGTTCTTTGTTTTCGTCTATTAAGGTTTTATAGTAAACTGCATCTGCTACCAAGTTAGCTCCGAGACCGATATAAGCGACCATCGCCCGTTGGAAGTAATCGGTACCAAAATTTGCGACAGTATCCTGTGTCAAACCAGTCCAACCATTCGGTGTATCAGCAGGTTTGTCAGAAAATGTTTTTAAAGCTCTTAAAGTCTCCGAAGGGATTTTATCCATAGCCGAAATAATAGCAGGTTTAAACCTCATTTCATTAAAGGGAACAGGAACATCTACTCCTACCCCTATTTTCCTGAATTCTGCCATTTCTTCCTGGTCAATTTCGGCAGGAGGGTTCTTAACTAACAAACGATTCATTCTGGCAAAAAAGGCACTCATAGACATATCGGCAACAATGGTGTTAGGGTCTCTGGTATCCATTTTTCGTTCGATTCCGTCGGGCTTTTGATAATCTGTTCCCCATTTACTCAAAGGGGTCAATATCGTCTGTTCTTGCAATTGAATGGCGGTTGCTCCATCATTATTAGGGTCGTTGACTTGAAAGCGACCTAATATCCATACAAAGTTAGTAGAGGATCGGATGGTATTGACGAGATTAGGGATATTTGAGTCTGATACATCTCCACTATCGGGACCTACAATCAAATAATTACCTCCCTCTATTTCTTCAGTTCGGGTACCTGGTGAATATTTGATGGCATTGGTATAAGCATCCAAAAATGGCAGCATATAGTATTCGTCTGCGGTAGCAGGTACGCTCATAACCAATGGCCCATCAGATAAATCTAAAAAAGCAGTGCAGTAGTAGGTATCGCAATTGGGGCGTACGACAGAGGTGTCACTAGAGTCTGGAAATTTACTCTTCTTGGAAAACTGGTTAACAGGGGCCCCCTTTGAAATAGCCTTAACATAATTGGTTGATTGTTCTTTGGTGATATCAAAAAGAACTAATGGAAGTCCAAAAATAAATGCTTTCGTAGCAATAGCTATTTCTTCCTTGACGGAAATAGTGTCCTCGATAACAGTAGTTGCGGAATTGGTAATCAAATTTTTCATAGTTTTTTATTTTAAAAATTTAAAGAATATCAGTAATTGAAACAAAGTCGTTTTAACTTTGAAGCTTAGAGCGTAAAATTTATTTGTACACAGTGAGCTTATAGTGTCCTAAAGTTTTCTTGTCTAATTTGTGCTTCAATTTCTTTTATATCCTCTTTGGTAAATTCGATATTGAAGTCGAAACTAAAGAAGTCTCTGACTGATTTAAAGCTGATAAAGTTCACAAGACTTTTTACTATACTATTAGATTGGCTGCTTGTGTTGCTTTGTACTGTCTGATTGATTTGGATTGTGCGCATGGTTAAAATTTTAATGATTATTTAAAAAGATTTATTAGTCAATTTTTAAGAAAGTCTGTTTCTATAAAACTGATGCCACAAATATATAGGTGATTGCCCCGCAACCCTCAGTCAAATGGGTTCAAGTATGGGTAAATTGGTTGTGATGGAGAAAAAAAGAATGGTAAATTCGTTGCAGAAAGGAGATTTGGTTCGATATAAATTGTTGATAATCAGTTATTTGTTGGTTGCGCTCGGTGAGACACCAAATTTGTCTTGAAAAGCTTTGGAAAAATGAGAAGGATCTTTAAAACCAACTTGCCAAGCCACTTCTGAGACGTTCAGATCGGAGTTTTCTAGTAGGGATTTAGCCTCGCTTAGACGATAATTCCTGATAAATTGAGAGGGGGAGGTATTGATAAGGGCTTTCATTTTGCGGAATAGCTGGGAGCGGCTCATTCTAATTTTTTGGCAGAGCTGTGGCAGTCCGAAGTTTTCGTCTCCATGGTGTTCAGCCACGATCTGTCGTACTTTTTGGATAAAAACATCTTCTACTTCGATAGCTTCTTGCAAGGCTGGATCAGGTGTGTCAATACTATTTTCGCTTTGTATATTCTTAGAAAAATAAGCGACCAAACGCTGTTGTCGCTCCACCAATTTTTCCAAGCGCACAAGCAATTCTTCTTTATGGAATGGCTTTGCTAAATAGGCATCTGCCCCATGTCTTAGGCCAGATATTTTGGAAGCCGCATCGGCCTTGGCTGTCAGTAGGATGATAGGGATGTGGCTGGTCCGCTCGTCATTCTTTAAGGTGTCGCAGACTTCATAGCCATCCTTTTCAGGCATCATCAAATCGCTAATGATAAGATCAGGAATGTGTTCTTGTGCCTTTTCAATACCAATGCGACCATTATAAGCAACGTCCAATTGATAGTATGGCTCTAAGCAATTTTGTAAATAAATAACAACATCAGCATTATCTTCAATAATGAGTAAGTGAGGAAGCTCTTTCTTTGTTGTTTTATGGCCATTTGCTAAAACCTTGGTATTTTCAGTATCCTGGAATATAGTAGTACTAAGTTTTTCATTTTCTAAGGCAGTTTTGATAAGTGGCGCATTATTATTGATAGGTAAAGAAATACTAAAAGTAGTTCCCTCGCCTAATTTTGAGTTGACAACAATACTCCCTTCCATTAAGTTGACTAGTTCTTTACAATGTGCCAATCCAATCCCTGAGCCTTTTCCCTGTCTGCTATTCTCATTGTCCGCTTGATAAAAGCGATCAAATACCCTTGATAAATCCTTCTCTGCGATACCTATCCCACTGTCTATCACTTCGATTTGAAGTTGCTCATTATGTAGAGATAGCTTAATAGAGATAGTACCAGCTGAAGGCGTAAATTTGATAGCATTAGAAATTAAATTATGTAAGAGTTGATGGACTTGTTTGGCATCATAGTCCATCACTTGAGATTCTATACTTGAAAAAAAACGTAGCGAAAGATTTTTACTATTAGCATAGGTCTGAAAAGACTCTGTGATATAGCGAAGGTAATAGACAATATCATCTTGCTGTAGTTGTAGCTTAAAAGATTTATCTTCCAATTTAGATAGGTCGAGCAACTGATAGATGATATCTAAAAGCTGATTGGCATTGCGTTTAATGAGTTCGGCACCTTGAGTGCTTTTTGCTTTATCAGTACTATTAAGCTGGTCTGCCATACCCAATATGACCGTCAATGGAGTACGAAATTCATGTGTCAGATTAGTATAAAGTCGACTTTTAAAACCATCTAATTCTTTAAGCCGCTGTGCTTCTAAGTGTTCAAACTTCAATTCGTTTTGTAATTCTAATCTTCTGATGATGATCCTTCTAAATCGATAGACCAAAGCTAAAGTCATCGTCAAAACCATCGCTAAGCCATTGAATAAGACGACATACTTAACAGTTTTCAAATCATTGTGTAAATTTAAAGTTAATAAGGCTATAAAAGTTACGAAGTAAGGTAGAATGACACCCATCAAAAAAAAGCGTGCTAACTTATCTTTGGAGAAAAGTAAATAGACGAAAGCCCCTAAAGTAGTAGAAAGAAAACAGATCACCAGAAAGGGCCTAATAGTAGCCCAAATTATAGTAAGAAAAGAAGGATAACTACGTGTAAATACACCCAAAAAGCATAAAGAAATAACGAAAATAATCGCCCAACCCAAAGCTTTATGAATACTAGGGAACTTGGATTTAGTATTAATCAATACTCGAGCAAAATGGATAAAAATGGCAAATCGACCTACATCCCAAAAGGTACGTAAGATCAACAATAATCTTGGATGATATAGAAAAAACTGAGCGAATAATTCATTTTGAAATACTTGTCCAATGCCTGAGATAATCCAAATGCACTGGAAGATAAAAAACCACAAAAATACCTTTTCCCTAAACAATATATACAGAAACACAGTGACAATAAATAGCATAATACCCGCTCCTAAGGCCAGCATGTATAATATATTGTAAAGACTCCATTCTTTATCTGAATAAACCACTGTTTCATCCACTAATGCCAAATTGACTTTCATAGTACAGCCTTCAGCCATAGATAAACGAACCCACCTATCTAATACCTCCCCTTGAGCTAATCGTAACTGTATTAAGGACGGATCAATAATATTGGGATAGTCACGTTGATTAGCATTGAATATACTGCCCGATTTCCCCTCCATTAAGCGGCCTTGTTGATCTAAGCTATAGCTGTTAACCTGCTTAAAAGTGAACTCCCAAGGCCAGCAATTACCAACTCGATCTAATCTTAGCGCAAAATGATCTAACGAACTCTCCAGATCACTACTGATTAGAATTCGAAACCAGTAATTTTGGTGGGCTTTTATATCAAATTGGGCATCCTCTCTTAAATCAAGGAACTTAGCATCTTTTAGCTGACCTTGCCTCAGCTCCTCAAAGGTCAATGAGTTTTCACCTTCTTCCAATATCCATTTTAAAGGCGGGAGTTCCTGTGTATCAAAAGCCTCTTGAACATGATATTCAAGAGCAGGAGCCAACTGTTCATTGGTAGCCATATCTTGAGCAGCTATGGGAATCCATAACAAGATCAAAATAGCAACAAATAAATAGCAATGGTATCTCATGTTTTATTAATCCTTTAAAGGTCGTTTTTCTTGAAATCAAGCCAATCATAATAAAGTCAGTATAATAAACTTAAGATACACAATTTTTACTGTTATGTGAAATTTAAACAAATTAAAAAATATAATAATGAGGGCGGCTGTATCCTGCTGTCCGTTCTTATGCGGCTGTTCGGCGGCTACTCCACTAAGCTGTACTTGTCTTCCACTGCGTGGCAAGCCTGCGTCCAGCTAAGTTCCGTAAGCCCCCTCTCGACGCCACATACCACTTCCATCAGGGCCGCATATTAGCAATGAGCAAAAAATCTCACTACTCATTACCCAATACTCACTACCAAAAAGCCACATACCACTTCCATCAGGGCCGCGTATTAATGATGAATGCGTAATGTTTTTTGTCATTCTGAACGAAGTGAAAGAATCACTTAACACTACAAACTTGGAAGTTAAGCAATCAGTCTGCAAGTCCGATAATCCCACTCCGCCCAAACTACAGGAATATTCTCAAAGCCCGAACGCTTTAGCGTTTGGGAGGTGTGGTGCTTATACTTTGGGTTATACTTTTAAAGAAATGTTGGTTTTATTATAATTCATATCCAATTATAAATTAAGGATTTAAATACTTGTCTTTAAGCGACAATATCACCTAAATCATCATCTGCTACTTTGATAATCAAATTTTTTGACATATTTTACTCAAAAATATAAATGAAAGGCAAGAGATAAATACTTTCAAAAAGTATTACTCATTATTAAAGTTCTTGATGGTAAAATATTTATTTTAATTATCAGTAATTAAATAAAAACTATGGAGATTTCAGAATATGTTTTTAGAAAAAAAGAAGAATTGGAAATAATTCATTCTTTGGAATTAGATAAGGAAATCAATGAGTATATATTATTTGAGAAACCTTATACAAGGAGAGAGTTTGACTTGTTTGGAGAAAGGCCTACTATTTCGATTAAAAAAATCGGTAATGATATTAGTGGAGAATCTATCAAAGCATATAATATTTTAAATGTGAATCAGAGGGAAATAAGAAATGCAGTTCTGAAAATTACTCTTCAAGGAGTGGCTTTATTTCCCATTGAGAAAATTGTTTCAGGTGTTGCGTCGATTATCTTATTAATATTAGAGTTTTACGAATTAGCTAAATATGATCTTACTGAAAATACTGCAAGGACTTTATATTGTATTTATTTGATCGATAAAAAAGAGTTTAGCATGAATGAGATACTAGATATTTATAATCACAAGTTTAAAGAAAAATTAAAAAGTGAAAGCATTTCCGAAATTTTATCTCACTTAGAATACTTAAAATGTCTTAAAATTGACAATAAATCAATGTTGATAACTATGGAGGAAGATATTAAAATTATAAGAGCATGATTGATAATAGCCGCTTTTCAAAACCAAATGATAAATACAATATTTTTAATCTGAAAATAGATTTGTCTTCAGGAGAAGATATTGGTGTCTTTGCGCATGAATATTATCATCACTTACAGAACGTAACAACAATACATGGTGCAGAAAGATTCAATCTTTTTATTCAACTAATAGGGCATATCGCTCGACTTGGAAAGAAAGGAATTCCTTTAAAGCTCCCTTTAAGTAAATGGCAACCAGATGAGCAAGAAATTCAAAAAGATTTGAAGAACTTATTAGGTCATATTTCAATGTGGGATTATCTTGAAAAAAAGACGATCTTTAATGATGTTTTTACAGAAGAAGATTTAGGAAGTATTGTATCTGGTCCAAGCCACAATGAAGGAGGAATTATCCCTTGTTATGTTATAGAGTATCAGGATGAATTAATAGGTTATCCTATTGGAGGATTTACTTTATCGGAATCTTCAGCATTCTCTGTAGAACAGTTATACTCACAAAATCCTATTGAAAGGAATAAGCTTGATCCGAAATATGAAACTTTTGAATATACTCTTATACCTTTTTTAATTTCTAAACTAAGTGATTTTAGCTCAAGAGACGTTTTTTTAACAAGTTTAATGGCATGTGAATTGATTTATTCAGTCTCAACTCCTGCTATGGGATTCTTGTATATTTATAAGAGCTTGTTCTCTCAGGTAGGTCAATTAAAAAACTATAAACAATTTTTACGTGAGTTGTCAATAGAGTTTAAAGAAATAATTAATGAAAATATTTCTTTGGAATTGGAAATGATAGAAGAAACTCAACTTAATTCTAAAGATTTAGGGAAAGAACTAAATTCAATGATTAATTGGCAAATTAAACAAATAGAAAAAGGACTTAGGATGAGAAAAGAGAACCCTTATTTTATTTTTGATAAATTGACCAAAGAAGAAGACGGAATTAAATGGCTTATCAATGAATTTCCTCCTTCCATTATTCAAATCAAAAATCAAGGACTAAGAAATTTTGAAGTTAATCATTATGTACTTTTAGACTCATTAAGTAAAATTGTAATTAATTTGATGTACTCTCCAGAACTGATTTATGAAGAATTCAAAAAACACTGTATTGTCGAAGAAATAAATAGTAAAAGTTATAAAGTAAACATTAAAACTGATGATAGTTTAACAACTAATATTATGGGATATGCACTTAGAATGTTAAATCTTGATAATTGTATAATCGAAAAATTATAAAAGAAGTGATAAGTTATTTGGCTTTGTTAATTCATCGGCTAAATGTTTCTTGATATATCAGTATGATTAATGTGATAATAAGTTGTCTCTATAATATGTCATTTTCAATATACACCATCCCAATTGCGCAAGGGATAGTAGTGGTATGTGGCGTCAGAGAGACGACTTACGGCGCTTAGTGATGTGCAGGCTCCAATAAGAGACAAGCAGCACTTAG
>JAHDDN010000533.1 GCA_020629335.1 Chitinophagales bacterium
ATATTTTCTTCACATGGGCACTTGCAATCAATCGGAATATATTCGTTCTCCATTTTTATATCCTGACCATATAAATTCAGGGAAAAAAGAGCCATTAGCAGTATATAGGTATATTGTTTTGACATGGTTAGTTATTTACAAATCATTAAAAATAAAAGGCAGTTCTAAAGATCAACTCATAAATTAGCTTTTAATCGCATAACAATTTCTTGATCTTGTTGGCCCCCAGTAAAAAACCTAAGCAGTAAATGAGTGGTAATCGAAAGTTAATGGGTTCTTCATGGATATGTTTTCATTTTGAGTGACAAAACAAATATATTAATCTTATTCTCACATTATAACCCAAATGATTTATCGGTCGTACATATTGATTTAACGGTCACTTAGGTTTGATTAATGAAGAATATTATGGAAGTTTGGGGATATTGCGGCCCAGATAGCAGCGGTATGTGGCGTGAGGAGGTAGCTTAGGGAGCTTAGTGATACGATGGCTGGCCCGAAGGGCAGACAAGTAGCACTTAGCGGACTTGCTGCCGAGTAGCCACATAAGAGCGGATAGCTGGATTAAGCCGCCCAAAGAAATAATCACGGATGGCACAGATTACACGGATTTTTACAATTCTACTGCCTTATTTTTCATTACATTTAGATGCTATGTGTGTCATCAATACTTGGTACATTCGTAATAATCGTGCAACTTAACTATCAGATATTTATCATTGTGACGGCTCGTCGCCCCAATAAATCTAATTTTGTTGATCTGAATTAGGAGGATAAACCGGTAAGAGGAAACTACAATTATACTTAGCTCGTTTATTTTTTGCGGTGATGTCTAAGACCCAATAAATGGGATATTTTTGGGAGAGATTATTAGGAGGCAGCGATGCTGGAATTATAAAATGGATGGGACAACGATTGTTGAGACAAGGGAATTCTTCTTTCATTAAGTACATTCTTTCAAAGATAATGCTGCGACTTTCATCGTGGGGATCATCGTACTTTTCTTGAATTAATTGGAGGCTTACATCTAGCTTGTTAAATTCTTGACAGACTTTTTTATTGATGAAGTCTGCTTGTAGTTCTTGGCCTATATAAAAGGGCAAATTATTGGGAACGAGGGAAGAAGTACCATACTGGAATTGGTAGCTTATATCTCGTTGTATACTCTTGATAGCGTGCCATAGTTTTCGTCCCATAAAAAAAAGAAATAGGAGGGAAAATCCGATGCAAAAGAAAGTACTTGTCCCATCTATATCTGGAGCAATAAATGGCGTCAGACCTATAACTATCATGAGGATGCTTAGTAAAATCAACACGAATATTTCTTTTAAAAAGCCAAAATAATTGCTGCTTGATACTAATATCTGATCAGGCCAAAAATAATCTTTTCGCCAGTTTTGAGTGCTTCGTTCGGCTTTGATACTGATGATTATTTTTCTAATAAATAAAAATAGAGCACTTAGAATTAGGCTAATTCCCCACACGCTTAATAACATAATGCCTGTATAAATAATCGGAGAATAAACTGAAATTTCATGATTATTTTTAATAGCTTTTGTTAACATCCCGAGTGAGGCATTTGATGAATAAAGGAGTAAAGCTCCCATAAAAAGAGATAAAAGAAAAGCGAAATTGCTTTGCTTTTCTCCCAAATAAGATTTATCTCTTTTAGGAATAATGGTCTTCTCAGTATCTATAAATGCTGCCATGACAATTCATTTTTCACTGTAATTTAAATTTATTTAAACTCAACAAAGAATCAAATTATTTATCGGTATTAATTACTTATTTAAAGGTCTGGAGTAATTAATGGAATCCAAATTTCTATTCTTGTTCCGCCATTAATAGGACTGGATTGCTTAACTACTCCTTCTTGATTATATTCCAAACCAAATAAACGAATACGTTCAGCAGTGATTGTTTGCCCCATACTATTATGTGCTGTAGACTTAGCCTTTAGCTTTTGACTGGCTTGATATCCTATGCCATCATCTTGAATACTAATGTGCAGTTGATCATCCCACTCCTGAATGCTAATGAGTATATGTCCTTTACCTTTTGGTCTGATACCATGCCAAATCGCATTCTCGACATAGGGTTGAATGATCATGCTTGGGATAGCTATGTATTCGGTATCTAAATGGGGATCAATATTTAAATTCCACCTGAAGTCATTTTTGAAACGCAATTTTTCTAAGGAAAGATAAATTTCTAATCGTTCGATTTCATCGTCTAATAATACGGTATCCTTCACGGTAGCTTCTAAATTGGATCGAATCAACTTTCCAAATTGCGATAAGAAAAAATCTACCTCTGCTTGGTTTCCATTCCTAGTTAATTCCTGAACGGAGTTTAAGGCATTGAAAATAAAATGTGGATTCATGGAAGCCGATAATGCTCTTTGCTCTAAATAATTCATTTTTCTTTGTAAGGCTAATTTATTATTCGACTCTTTCTCCGCTTTTTTGAGTCGATAATTAGTATAAAGTATTAATAATAGGAAAAGAAATAAGACACTCAGCAATATAAAACCCAATCGTTTGTAAAAAGGCGGTGAGATATTAATTTGAATGGGATCTAAGTAAATAAATTTATCTTTTTCTTGACTGGCACGAAATAAAACTTCATAATTACCATCTCTTAGATTTTCTAAATTCAACTCATCTTTATTCAGATTAATCCATGATTGATTATTGTGACTATATTGAATTTGTGGACCCGTTTTATTGGTATAAGAACAGGCTGATAAAGCAATTTTTACTTTATTTTGGGTGGGAGATAGCTGTATATTCTCTGTTGCTGAATAATCTATTGTATCAGATTGAATAGATTGAATGTAAAATGGGAAGGAAGGGTATTGCATTTCTTGCTCTTTTAATGCTGCGATGGAGGCTTTTGTAATTCCGTTAGAATTAGCGGCATATAGTATCTGTTTGTTTTGATTGATTTCTATGTCATTAAAAGCAGTTTTTAATAAACCATGTTTACGATTATAAGTATAAAATTTTATTCCATCAAAATGAATAATTCCTACATTTGAAGCCATCCATAAGTGCCCTTCTTGGTCAATTTCAATATCTTTGATCGTTTCATCAGGCAAACCATCTTCTAAGTGGTATTCTTTCCATTCGTCTTTCCAATAATAAAGTCCGACATCTGTTCCTAACCAAATGCCATTCTGATCATCTAAGACAAATTTATATACCTTACTTTGATATAACTCTATTGGAAAAAAGGAAGAGCCAGTTTTACTACAACTTAATACAGTATCTAATTTGGCATTAATAAGGAGAGGGCCAGACAAAGTTGAAAGCCAATAACAGGAGTCACTCATATTGAAGCCATTCTGATAACCTATTGTTTTTTTGTTATAGTTGATGGTTTTAAACAATTCAAATTTCTGTATACCTTCCTCTACTTTCGTAGCATGTAAGTTTATAGTACTATCATTAGGCACGATCCTAACAAATTTTTGACCACTTTTAGAGAACATTAAACTTGAATGTACAGGACGAGCACTAAATATATTACTTCCCTCCTCTC
>JAHDDN010000038.1 GCA_020629335.1 Chitinophagales bacterium
CCTAAGTAAAAAAGACCTACAGTCAAAAGACAACTTAATTTTGTCCAAGCACTTAGTTGATAGTAATTAACTTTTAATGAATTCTCTGCTTTTATGTTGTTGCATGTTAAGGGATGAGGTATTCTTGAGTCTTTATTGGCTTAGGGATGGGAGTGGTATGTGGCGTCCATGTGATGGCTTATGGAGCTTAGGTGGACGCAGGCTTGCCCCGCAGGGGAAGACAAGTACGCCTTAGCGGAATAGCGATCACATAGCCACATGAGAACGGACAGCCCGACCCTTTCTTATTTTTTCTTCGAGGGCGCACACATAGGTAGCGCCCCTACAGGTCGAATAAAAAATAAGAAAGGGGAAGCCCCAAGTTAACTATGAATAATAAACTGTGAATGATGAATGAAATCAGGAGGAGGGATAAAAAAAGGGCTGACATAAAATGCCAGCCCTTTCTAATGAAATTGTGTTCTTATTATCTGTGTAGTTCTATAAATCCGACCATATCGTCTTCTATGTTTCCTGTGCTTAGGCGTAGTACATAGAAGTATGTACCATCTGGTAATTCTTCTCCATTGTAGGTTCCGTTCCAAGGTGTGAGGGAGTTATATCCTGTTTCTCGGAAGACTTCTGATCCCCATCTATTGAATATAATTAATTCATTATTAGGGTAACAGTTTTCTATGCCTGGAATTAGGAAGAAGTCGTTTACACCGTCATTATTAGGTGAGAAACCATTTCCGATTACGAGATTATTACAATCTACTGTGGTATCTACTGGGGTACTTACATTAATAAATATCCAAGCGGTATCACAGATTACGTTTTCGCAGATTACGTATTGTAGGCTATCTATTCCTTCAAATCCAAAATCAGGCGTATATAGGATGGTTGAATCTTCTTGTATGATGGCTGTACCGTGTAATGGGTCTTCTATGATTTCGATTAGTGTGAGATCATTGAAGACGTCATTGTCAAGCATTGGTATGATAACTTCTATACCTGAGTCTGTGCTTACGAAGTCGTCTATTGCCAATAAGCTTGTATCTACTGCGGCGCTATCTACTACTATGGTTACGTATGCAGTATCACATAGGGAAGGTGTGCCATCATCACAAATGATATAGATGAAGTAGTCTGTTCCTACGAAGCCTATATCTGGGATATAAGAGAACCCACCTGTTGAGTCAATTGTTAGCTGTCCGTGATTTGGTAGCGTATAATCTGTAATAATTATGTTATCGCCATTTGGATCTGAATCATTATCTAATACAGGTATTGAGATAGGCGTATTAGAATCTGTTGTTGCTTGATCATCTTCAGCCATTGGGGGATTATTAAGTAAGTCACAATCGGCCATACAAATCACTACGGTAGCGGTATCACATAATGCTGGATTTCCATTATCGCAGAGGACGTAATCGAATTGATCACATTCTTGAGTACCAGGTAGTGGGATGTAGTGAATTTGTGTACTATCATCAGAGAAGGTTGCTACTCCGAATGAGGCATCTGTGATGTTGCTTATGAATAAGCTATCTCCGCCAAATGGTTCGAGGTCATTTGCTAGTACATCTAAATCTACTTCCAGTACTTCATCGTTACAGAATACGTCATTAACTCCTACTGGGGCCAAATTCGTAATAGAATCTGGAAGTATTGTTATTGCTACTAAGGTAGTATCACAGTTAGCAAAGATATCGCAAATGGCGTATTCGAAGTAATCTGTTCCTACGAATCCTGAATCAGGCGTATAAATTAGATTATCTCCTGTTGGGCCAAATTCTACCATTCCATTTTCTGGGTCTGTGTACCAAGTTATAAATATTCCATCTCCTATATCGTTTCCTAGTACATCCATTGTAATAGGTGTGTCTATAGAAGTATAGAAGATATCAGGAACTGCTTCTACTAAATCTGGCTCCACTGGCTGTTCTACTACATTAATAGAGACATAAGCGGTATCACATAAGGATGGCATTCCGTCATCACAAAGGATATAGATAAAGTAGTCACTTCCTATGAAGTCTTCATTTGGTGTATATTCTACTAAGCATCCATCTGCAAATGTTGAATCTGCTATTTCAACTGTACCATTAGCGGCAGGTGAAATAATTTGGATAGTTAATGTTTCGCCTGGATCTGATTCTGAATCATTTGCACATAGGTCAATAAAGATACTTGTATTTTCAAGTGTTTCTGCTTCGTCATCTACTGCTATTGGAGGATTATTGCTCAATTCCATACCCACTGCTACTACTACCGTTGCTGTATCGCAAAGTATTGGTTCGCCATCATCACAGATGACATAATCGAACATTGCTTCAAAGCCAGTGGTATCTGCTGGAGGTGTGTAAATTAAAGCGGTACTATCTTCATTATAGCTTACTGTTCCGATATTAGGTTCAGTAAAGGAAGTAATGCTAAGCACTCCGTTTTCAGGATCGCTATCATTTGCCAGAATAGGAATGAGTACTTCAACTCCTTGTTCTGTTGTTGCTTGATCATTATTAGCAATAGGAGGTTGATTTTCTGCATTTTCAGGGAGAACGGTTACGCCTACCAATGTTGTTGCACATTCATTATCTGGATTACAAATTTCATAGAAGAAGTAATCTGTTCCTACAAAATTAGAATCTGGCGTATAGATTAGCGTATTATTACCTGGTCCAAATGTTACGGTACCATTATCAGGTGGTGTAAAACCAGTAATGCTTATATTCTCTCCTATATCATTTGCCAATACGTCTATTTCTATTGGTGTTTCGTAAGGTGTTTGTACAACGTCTGGTTCTGGATTTACGAGTACTCCTGTTAGGTCAATATTGATTGTTACTACAGCGGTATCGCATAATTGGACTTCGCTATCATCACACAGCATATAGATAAATACATCTAGTTCTCCTGGAGTCGTTGGAGTGTAAATAATTGTACAACCTGTCGAGTCTGTTAGGTCAGCTGTAGCTTCTCCTAAAGAAGGTGGGCCAATGATTACTACTGAAAGATTATCTCCATCAGGATCGAAGTCATTATCACAAACATTAATAATAATAAATTCATCCTCTCCTTGCATTTCAACTATATCATCATTAGCGATTGGATGTGAATTTGAGTTGGGTACTCCACCTACTGCAATCTCTACTGTAGCGACATCACATAAAGCAGGGTTAGCATTATC
This sequence comes from Chitinophagales bacterium, assembly GCA_020629335.1. The sequence goes on from JAHDDN010000038.1 coordinate 3,170, forward strand.
ACAGACTTCGTATTCGAATACAATCAAGCCTACAAAATCTGGATCAGGGGTAAATATCAAGGCCGTGCTATCGGCATTGAATTCGATTGTGCCGCCTATTATATCACCATTAATACTTGTAATGATTAAGTCGCCATTTTCAGGATCTGAATCATTATTTAGTACATCTAATGTTACTGGATCGGTATTACCAACTTCGTATACATCATTATTTGCTAATGGAGGCAAGTTAGGTAAACCATCAGGCAATACAATAATCGATACTGCTGTTGAGTCTGTATTACCTAAACCATCTTCTATTGTATAGAAGAAGAAGTCTTCTCCTTCAAAATCTGGTGCTGGCGTATAGATTAATGCTGTACTATCTGAGTTAAAGCTTACTGAACCATTTAGTGGTTGTGTAAAGCTTATGATAGAAATATCTACTCCTATATCATTGCCTAATACATCAATTTCTATTGGTGTTTCAAATGGTGTTTGTACGACATCTGGTTGTGCATCTAAACCTTGTGAAGGCAATGGCAAGACAGTGATCGCTACAACGGCAGTATCACATAAACTTGGTGTACCATCATCACAAAGTAGATAAGCAATTACATCCATGTCTCCCTCTTCCATCTCTTCGCCTGGTGTGTAAATCAAGGTACAGCCTGTTTCATCTGTAGGATCGACCTCCACTGAACCAAGTGTTGGTATAGTTAAAACTGTCACACTTAGATTATCTCCGTCTGGATCTGAATCATTATCACATACATTAATGGATATATTGGTATCAGAAGCTTGAATATCCACCATATCATCCACTGCTAATGGAGGATTGTTAGAGTTTTCTGCACCACCTAATGCTATCTCAACCGTTGCGGTATCGCATAGAGCTGGCACCCCATCATCACATACGATATAAGTGAAGGTGACTGTTCCTACAAATCCTTCTTCAGGTGTAAATATAAGTGTGCCATTCTCACTAATTTCTACTGTTCCTCCTTCTTCAGGCCCCATTACCTCTGTAATTGTTAATAGACCATTTTCAGGATCACTATCATTTGCTAAGACATCTAGTTCAATTGGCTCATAGTTATCTAAGATAAATATATCATTCGCTGCAAATGGCGGTTGATTCTCTAAATCTTCTGCTAGAACTGTAATGGTAACTATAGCGGTATCTGTATTACCATCTGCATCTGTTATTGTATAAGTAAAGAAATCGCTTCCCTCATAGCCAGGATTAGGTGTATAAATCAATGCTGTTCCATCTTGATTTAATTCGACTACTCCGTTTAAGGCTTGAGTAAAGTCTGTTATTGTTATATTGTTTCCTTGGTCATTTTGTAAAACCTCAATTAAGATAGGTGTTTCAAATGGTGTTTGTACAACGTCTTCTTCTGCATTGATTTCTACTATAGGCTCGCCCAACATGGTAATTCCTACATAAGCGGTATCACATAAAGCAGGGTTGCCATTATCGCACAGCAAATAGACGAATACGTCTACATCACCTTCTTCTACATTTTCACCAGAGTTATAAATAAATGTACATCCAGTAGGATCACTTTCATCTTGTTCAAATGTACCTAGTGTTGGAGGAGCGATCACTGTTACAATAAGATCGTCACCATCAGGATCTGAATCATTATCACATACATTAATAATGATGCCTGTCTCACCAATATTAGCAGTAATAAAGTCATCTTGTGCATTAGGTGCTGTGTTAGTAGGAGGCACTCCACCTACTGCCACAGAAACTGTTGCGGTATCACATAGTTGTGGTTCGCCATCATCACATACGATATAAGTAAAGGTGACTGTTCCCACAAAACCACTATCAGCTGTGAAGATTAGAGAATTTCCATCTTCACTAATTTCAACTGTTCCTCCTTCTTCTGGGCCAATTACTTCGGTAATTGTTAACATTCCATTTTCTGGATCACTATCATTGGATAACACGGGCAATTCAATTGGATCATAAGTATTGACTTCAAACATATCATTACCTGCAATTGGTGGTTGATTTTCTAAGCCTTCAGGAAGGACTACTATAGAAACAACCGTTGTTTCTGTATTTCCAAATTCATCTTGTATAGTATAAAAGAAGAAGTCAGTACCAGAGAACCCTGGGTTAGGCGTATAGATTAAAGCGGTACCATCGTCATTAAATGCAACTGTTCCATTGATTGGATCTGTGAATGTTGTAATCATTATACCACTACCTATATCATTAGCTAGTACATCTATTTCAATAGCTGTTTCGTAAGGTGTTTGAATGGCATCTGGCTCTGCTACTAGTACTAAGTTTGGCTCATCATCTTCTACCACAATAGTGACTGTTGCAGTATCCGTATTACCATCTGCATCTGTTATTGTATAAGTAAAGGTGACTGTTCCGATAAAGCCTTCTTCAGGTGTAAAGACGAGTACACCGTTATCTTCTGTTACAGTACCATTTTCTGGCTGCTCAAATTCAAGGATAAAGATTCCATCTCCAGAATCATTGCCTAGTACATCAATTTCTACTGGTGTATTTACTAATGTACTAATATTATCATCAACTGCTAATGGCCCTGCATTAATTGGTTCTGAAACGTCAATTAAAACACCTGCTGTATCTAGATTGTTACAGGCATCTACTATAATATACTCAAAGAATACATTTCCAATAAATCCTTCTTCTGGTTCATAAAGTATTGCATCAGAAATTTGAACTGCTGTACCAACATCAGGATCTTGGAATCCAAATAATTGGAGATTATCGCCTATATCGTTACCTAGTACTTCTATAGTTACATTTTCATTCCAAGCAGTGAATGCTGCATCACCAATTGCTTGAGGAGGATCAGTTTCTCCTACTGTAACGAATACATAAGATTCGGAACAAGCTTGAGGATTCTGATCATCACAAATCACAACTGTTAACGAATCAGCTCCTACAAATGCTGGTAGTGGAGTGTAGGTCAAGCACAAATCGCTATTGACAAATATACTACAGTTGAAGGTTGTTTCAGCACTTGTAATAGAAACATTATTTCCTTCTGGATCACAATTTTCAAAACAAATTGATATAGGAACAACTGGCGCAGTACAGAAGTATAAAGTCTGTGAACAAGGTGGTTCATTAACTGCATCCACAACAGAAACGGTAACATTAGCTACGTCTGTTTGTCCTAATATATCTATTACTGTATATTGGAATGAAGTTAATCCTAAAAAGCCAGAATTAGGAATAAATGTAATTGTACCATCTTCATTTAAAACAGTCGTGCCACCTGTAAATGGCTGGCCAACCGATTGGATTGATATTTCAGTTCCAGTATCATTATCTAGAGGGTTTATTGTTAATTCCGTATCAATCGCCGTTGTATAAAAATCATCTACTCCATCAGGCCCTTCATCACTTAATACTGTAATTGTTAAGATAGCTGAGTCAGAATCTCCATTACTATTAGTAATTGTATACTGGATAACTACTATTCCAACAAATCCTTCTGTTGGGGTATATATTAGAGTATTATCCTCTCCTAAAGAAATAACTCCTCCATTAGAAGGTTGAGAAAAACTACTTAAGACAATTCCTTCTCCCAAGTCATTTGCTAAAACATCGATTTCTAATGATTCTCCTGTTATAATTGAAACCTCATCATCAATCGCTAAGAAATCATCAAGTTCACTAACTATAATGGTAACAACTGCAAAATCAATTTCTCCATCTTCGTCAATAATAGAATAATCAAAATTGACTGTTCCTGTGAATCCATCAGCAGGTGTAAAAGTAAAGGTTCCATCTGTTTCTAACACTAGCGTTCCTGAAGCAGGTTCAGAATAAGTATCAATACTAATTCCTGCCCCTGTATCATTAGACATTACATCTATATTAATTGGAGTATTCAGTACTGTACTGATCTGATCATCTACTGCCATTAAAAGGCCAGAAGGTGCAAAAACTGTTAAAGTAACAGTCGCTGTATCTGTATCACCATTTATATCGCTTATTGTATATTCGAAACTTACCACTCCTGTAAAACCTTCTTCAGGAACAAAAATCAATGTATTTCCAGACCCTAAAGATACAGAGCCATTTTGTGGTTGAGTAAAGGAAGTAACGAATAAACCTTGACCATTATCATTATTTAAAACATTGATAGTAGCTGGTGTATTAAATGCTGTGCTGGCGACATCATCTACTGCATTTAAGTCTTCCACAATATCTCCTACAGCAATTAAAACTGTTGCTGTCGAAGTATTCCCGCTTCCATCGGTTATTGTATAATTAAATTCTAAGACTCCAACAAAACCATTAGAAGGGGTTACTAATAATTGGTTATTACTTAAAGAGACAACACCTCCAATTGGCTGAGTAAAGTTTGCTAATTGAATATTATCTCCTAAATCATTCGCTAATACATCAACTAATATGGGTGTATCCACATCTGTGCTTTGAGCATCATCTATAGCCATAAATACTGAATCAGCCAATACTGTAATAGTAACTGTAGCCATATCTACATTTCCATCAGCATCTAAGATAGTATACATAAAGGTGGTGATACCCACAAAATCAGTATTTGGAGTAAAGACTAATACTCCTGTATCTCCAATACCAACAGATCCATTTTCTGGCTGACTAAAACTCGTAATTGAAATACCATCACCGATATCATTAGTCAATACAGTCACTTCGACCAAAGTATTCATCACAATACTTACTTCGTCATCTACTGCCTCTATGTCTGGAGAGCTCCCCATAATTACTTCTACTATCACAGAGGAGGTTGAGGTCTGCCCAGAAAGGTCTATAATTGTATAAGCAAATGTTTCACTTCCTACAAAATCAGTTGCTGGCTCATAAAACAAAGTGCCATCAGAAGATATGGTTACTGATCCTTGCGAAGGTTGTGCAACTGAACTAATACTAATATTAGTTCCAGTATCATTTACTAAGGCATCGATTATTACTCCTACATTTACTGTTGTCTGTACGATATCTTCATTCGCTACTACGTCTACTGGAACAATAGTTCCAACTGTTATTGTAACTAATGCTTCAGCTGTATCTCCATTAGTATCTAATGCAGTATAAGTAAACTCTATAATACCTGTAAAACCAGCATTTGGAGTTACTAATAATTGGCCATTACTAAATGTTACTGTGCCTCCTTCTGGTTGGGTAAAGCTACTTATTTGCAAACCATCTCCTGTATCATTAAGCAGTACATCTACAAGAACGGCATCACCTTCTGTACTGGCTTCATCATCTACTAATGTTAAAGTCGTATTGGGATTATCATTATCAACATTAACAGTTACTGTTGCTGTTGAGCTATTATTAGACGCATCCGTTATTGTATAGGTAAAGGTCGCTTCGCCTATAAAATCTAAATTAGGTGCAAAGACTAAAACGCCTGTTCCTAATGCTACAGAACCATTAGTTGATTGTGTAAAGTCTGTAATTGTAATAGACTCTCCTATATCATTGGCTAAAACATCTATTTCTAAAGCTATATTAATAACAGCATCTACTTCATCATCCACTGCTTCTAAATCTCCGCCAACATTATCATCGATTACTTCTACAATAATAGTTGAAGAAGCTGTTGCCCCATCAGCATCTATAATTGTATAAGCAAAACTTTCACTCCCTGTAAAATCTGGAGCCGGCTGATAAAGTACGCTACCGTCTAATGTCACTGTGATTGAACCAAAATCTGGTTGAGATACAGAGGCGATACTGATGCCATTTCCAGTATCATTTGATAAGACAAAAATTTCTATTTCTGTATTTACTATTGTTTGAACGATATCTTCATTCGCCGCTAATTCTTCTACCACTTCATTCTCTACTAATACGGTAACAGTTGCATTGGCTTCCGTACCGCTAGCATCTGTGACAGTATAAGTAAACTCTAAGGTACCAACAAAACCCTCATTAGGAGTAAGCAATAATACACTTCCACTCAAACTGACTACTCCTCCATCTGGTTGCGTAAAGCCTGTCACTTCTAAATCATCTCCACTATCATTTGCTAAAACATCAATAGTAATTGCTTCCCCATTACTTGTACCTTCATCATCTGCCAAAATCAATTCTTGAGCTGAAGTTTCTTCCGTTACGGTAATAGTTACTGTTGCAGTAGCTGTAGTGTTAGATGCATCTATAATGGTATAAGAAAAAGTCGCTTCTCCTTCAAAATCCATATTAGGAGTAAAAATCAATACCCCGCCTTCGCCTTCTAAGACTAAACCATTTTCTGATTGAGTAAACTCTGATATCGTGATTGTATCGCCACTGTCATTCGACAAAACATCTATCTCTATGGATGAGTTAGCCTCTACAGTAACTTCATCATCCACTGCCGCAAGCTCCTCAACTATACCATCTGTAACTTCCACGATGATCGTTGAGGAAGCTGTCGCTCCATCAAGATCGATAATCGTATATGGAAAACTTTCACTCCCTGTAAAATCTGGAGCCGGCTGATAAAGTACGCTACCGTCTAATGTCACTGTGATTGAACCAAAATCTGGTTGAGATACAGAGGCGATACTGATGCCATTTCCAGTATCATTTGATAAGACAAAAATTTCTATTTCTGTATTTACTATTGTTTGAACGATATCTTCATTCGCCGCTAATTCTTCTACCACTTCATTCTCTACTAATACGGTAACAGTTGCATTGGCTTCCGTACCGCTAGCATCTGTGACAGTATAAGTAAACTCTAAGGTACCAACAAAACCCTCATTAGGAGTAAGCAATAATACACTTCCACTCAAACTGACTACTCCTCCATCTGGTTGCGTAAAGCCTGTCACTTCTAAATCATCTCCACTATCATTTGCTAAAACATCAATAGTAATTGCTTCCCCATTACTTGTACCTTCATCATCTGCCAAAATCAATTCTTGAGCTGAAGTTTCTTCCGTTACGGTAATAGTTACTGTTGCAGTAGCTGTAGTGTTAGATGCATCTATAATGGTATAAGAAAAAGTCGCTTCTCCTTCAAAATCCATATTAGGAGTAAAAATCAATACCCCGCCTTCGCCTTCTAAGACTAAACCATTTTCTGACTGAGTAAATTCTGATATCGTGATTGTATCACCACTATCATTTGCTAAGACATCTATCTCTATGGATGAATTTGCCATTACGGTAGCTTCATCATCCACTGCCGCAAGCTCCTCTACGATACCATCAACAACTTCCACGATAATCGTTGAGGATGCGGTCTCTCCATCAAGATCGATAATCGTATATGGAAAACTTTCACTCCCTGTAAATCCAGGTGCTGGTTGATAAAGTACAGTACCATCTAATGTTACTGTTATCGAGCCTAAATCTGGTTGAGATACAGAGGCGATACTGATGCCATTTCCAGTATCATTTGATAAGACAAAAATTTCTATTTCTGTATTTACTATTGTTTGAACGATATCTTCATTGGCCATTAAATCAGCAGATTCACCAGCAACTGTAATTATTACAGTTGCAGTAATAGTATTGTTATTTTCATCTTGTATCGTATAAAAGAAGCTAGTTTCTCCAACAAAGTTTTCATTAGGAGTAAATAGTAACACTCCTTCCCCCAATGTTATCGTACCATCTTCAGGCTGTGTAAATTCTAAGATTGAAATACCATTTCCAAGATCATTGGCTAAAACATCAAGCTCTACTGGAGTGTTTGCAACAGTCGAGGCTACATCATTTTCTGCAAAAATCGGCACTATTGGTGCAATAACTTCTACAATGATGGAGGAGCTTGAAGTCGCTCCATCAAGCCCAATAATGGTATATACAAATGTTTCACTACCCGTAAAACCTGCTGCTGGCTCATATAGCACAGTACCGTCTAAATTGACTGTCACTGATCCAAAATCAGGTTGATTAACGGAGGCTATACTGATACCATCACCGAGATCATTTGCCAAAACAGCAATCTCTATCGGCGTATCAATCCCTGTTTGTACAATATCCTCATTGGCCATAATAGTCGCTGACTCAACCAAAACAGATACTGTTGCAGTTCCTAGTTCTAATTCCTCATCTATCACTGTATAGGTAAAGGTATCAGGGCCAGTGAAACCAACATTTGGCAAATATACTAAGCCGCCATTTTCTCCCTCACTCACACTGCCATTCTCAGGCTGCGTAAAAGAATCGATACTTAGGCCCACTCCTGAATCATTAGCCAACACATCAATTTCAACAGCAGTATCAATCACTGTCACGGCTAAATCATCTTCCAAACTTGGTGGCAATACATTGATTACATTTTCTTGCAGGGCATCAAAATTGCCACTGCTCTCTGCCACTAGTAAAGTTTGAAGGAATACAAAGCACAACAACAGCGCTATATTACGATAAAAGTATTTCATACTCTAAAACTTTGTTTTTATAAACACATATCTGTTATTCCAATTCTTAAGCAACTTATGCTCAACAATGAAACGATTAAAATGGCCTAGCAAATAGTTGATTTAAAAATTAATCTAACTAGCGTAGGAAGTCCATATAAATATTTAAGATGCCCAAATATTATACCACTGTTTATCTGAAAATAAATGTTTAATCAATTGATTAATATAAAAGGCGCATAGAAATCCATCGCTTTAATCAATTTAAAAAGTGCATTAATTTCAAATGGCTTTATTATTTATAAATAGAATAAAATTACTCTGAAGGAATTAGTCGGATGGCTTAATAGAAACATTAGTAAGAATCACTTTGAGTAAGTATACCTTTTTCAAAAACAAGTAAACAAACTATTAAATCACCTTTATCATAATTTATATTAATTTCACTTCATTAGCTTTTAAGAATAAGTAGATTCTTAATATTTTTTAATCCAATAAATTTAATTTGGGAGAGTAAAATCATTTAAAAAAACCAATAAAAATAAATCATTTGGCAAAATCAAATCAAGCATTTTTCGGAGAAAATAAAAATATAAAAATCAACTTTCTTTATTTAACATTTATTTTTCAAACAAAATATGGAAAGATATTTACTACCTAATTTCAAGCACTAAAACACCCTTTTTCATGCCTGATTAATGATGCAATTGAATTTAAAAAAAGCTTTTTATTTAAAGCCAACAATTAAATTTGTAATTTATTATGTACAAATGAAGATAATTGATTATAATTCAATTTAAGGGCGCATCCCATTATTTTTTGGCCGTCTGATAGTATGCGCCTGTGTGTACCCAGCGGCCAAAAAAATAATGGGTCGGGCTATACGCTTGTATGTAGCTATGCCACTCCTACTACGCTAAGCTCTGCTTGTCTCCTTAAGGGAGCCTGCGCATAGCTAAGCTACGTAAGTCCTTGCATGGACGCTACATATCGCTTCTATCCCTTGCGCATCAGTTCTTTTCCCCTAGCAAGGAGACAACGATATCTACAGCCGCTTTGACATTCAACATACGTTCTGCCGCCTCATCATCTATTTCAATATCAAATGCCTCCTCAGCATCTAAAATTATATCTACTAAATTCGCAGAATTAATATTGAGATCATTGACAAAGTCTGACTCCTCATTAATATTCTCCAATGCGGCTTTATCCTCCACATAAGGACTGATGATCTGCTTTAGCTGATCTGTTATTGTCTGTCTATCCATTGTTAATTAATCATTAAATTTCCGTAGCTATTCAGCATGAATTAATTTATGCCAAACAGTTACCACTTCCCAAAAATAAGGCAACTATTTACATCTCCAAAACCAAAGCCTGATTTGGCAATAACATTTAGAGATAATTCTTTTTTTTCCTGTGGAATTTTATCTGAAGCGATCAAGGTACTAATCTTAGGGTGTATATCCTCGCAATTAATTGATGGAAAAAGAAATTGATGATATAGCTCTAATATACAAGCTACAGATTCTATAGAACCCGCAGCACTCAAACAATGACCAATCATTGCTTTCAAGGAATTGATATAAGGAAACTCACCTCCTCTCCTATTCAACACTTTCGTCCAATTATCTATTTCTAATGCATCACCCATAGTGGCCGTCAAATGACCACAGATGGCATCAATATCATTTGGATGAATTTGCGCATCCTCTATCGCCATTTGAATACACCTACGTACTCCTTCTGCATTCGGAGCAGTCATAGATCCACCAGATCGTTGTCCACCTGCATTTAATCCTCCACCTAATACTTCTGCATAAATTCGGGCTCCTCTATCTTTGGCACTTTCTAAAGACTCCAAAACTAATGCTCCTGCTCCACATGCTGGCACAAAACCAGCAGCACTTTCACTCATCGGTCGAGAAGCTTTTTCAGGGGCATCATTTGACTTGCGATTCAATACACGCATGGAGTCAAAACCTCCCCATACATAAGGGCCGCCTGCATCACAACTCCCAGCAAGCATTCTCTTGGCCTTTCCTAAACGAATGCGTTCAGCAGCTAAAAGGATAGCTTCAGTCCCAGTACTGCAAGCAGAGGCATTGGTACTCACCTGATTACCTAAACCTAACTTCCCTCCTAAATAAGCACTTATTCCACTCGGCATTGTCTGCTGAACAACCATCGTACCCAACCGCCTTACTTTTAAGGCATCCACCTGATTCGCACAATCGCGAATAACATTTATTCCAGCTAAGCCCGCACCAAAAATGCAACCCGTATCCCAATCCGTCTCTCCTGCCTTATCAATACTTAAGTTCGCATCCTTCCAAGCATCCAAGCCTGCCATGATACCATATATCACCCCCTCACTATGTAATTTTTTTTGCTCTAATTCAGAAAAGTATTGCGCCTTAATCTCCTCAGTCAAAACTGGCACCCCACCTATCTGACAAGCAAATTTCAAATCTGCTAATTCTTGAAAAAAGCGAATACCAGAACGCCCTTCCTTAATAGCCTCCTCAAATTCTGCTAAACCAATACCATTAGGAGCTACCACTCCCAATCCCGTTATGACCACTCTTTTTCGCTCCATTTTTTTCATTTCAAAATCATACCTGATAAAGTACCTTTTGCTAATACTTCTCCTTCCTCATTTTCCATCCGCACTTTACATTTTAATTTTCTCAAACGAAAGTACTCTTTTTCGGAATAAACGATTACTTTTTGTTTAGGCAAAACCGCCTTTAAAAAGCTAACTTCTGAGCTAGCAAAAGCAAATTTTAATGGCTGCCCTAAATTAGCTCTTTTCAAATAGATTCCAAGACAAACTAATCCTATTTGGGCCATTGTCTCTATTAGTATCACACCTGGCGTAATAGGACAATCAGGAAAATGTCCACTATAAAAATACTCCTCTTCCTTATATGTGTACTCCCCTATAACCCTATTTTCATCAATTGAGCTAATACGATCTACAAATAAAAAGGGCTTTCGATAAGGTAAGTGGGCTATTATTTGATTACTATCCATTTTATAAAATATTTTCGCCTCCATCTACTGGAATGATAGCACCATTAATCCAAGCAGCCTCCTCTCGAGATAATAAGTAAACCACATTAGCTACATCTTCCGCTAAGGTCAAACGCTGAAATGGATTACTTAAGGCAGCATTGAGTTTTAATTGATCACTCCCCTTGATCATTCTTAAAGAGGCCGTGTCTGTAATACCAGCTTGTATGATATTAGATCGCAATCCATAAGGTGCCATTTCTAAAGCAACTGAGCGAGCAATCGCTTCTAAGGCAGCCTTTGCAGCTGCTACAGCAGCATATTGCCTCCATGCTTTCTGACTTCCTTGGCTCGTTAAGGCAATGCATCGAGCATCTTTGGCAAATAATTCTTTTTCCCATATTGCTTTTATCCAATCATAATAGCTAGTAGCCATTGCTTCTATCGTTAACGCAAAATCATCTGACTTTAAAAAAGCCTTTTCTTCCTCAAAATTTGCATGAAGAGTTTGTTGTAAATGATGCGTTTGTTCTACCGTAGTTGACTCCTTTACTCCTGTGATACTTTTTAAATTTCCCTGATCCATTAAAGCATCACTTGATAAGGGTGCCATTAACTTTAAATTGCCTTTAGCAATACTGTGAAGCAACACTCTAAATGAGTATGAACTATCTTTAAAATGTCCTTGAATAGCTTCTATAATCTTTGATCTTCCGTCTTGACTAATAGCATTGACATTAAAACTAAGTAACTCTACTCCTTCTGATTTAATCTTCTCAAAGGCGGTTTCTATGGCTGGTAAATTAGCTCGCCTATCTCTATGCACAATACAAATATTCATGCCCTCAGCAGCAAGCTTTTGTGCACTCGCCAAACCAATACCACTCGATCCTCCTAAGATCAATGCCCAATAGCCTGTATTTTCAAATGTCTTGTTCATTATCCTTCTTCCCATTTTAACAGTACTCTTTGAGCAGAAAAACCAGGTCCAAAACTCAGCATTAAGCCATGTTCTCCAGCAGCAATATCCTTTTCTAAATAACGATCTAATACATATAAGACCGTTACACTGGACATATTACCATATTCGGCTAAAACTGCCTTGGTTTCATCTATATTCTTACCCATTTCTCCAAATAGCTGCTCGACTATTTGTACGATTTTTTTTCCGCCAGGATGAAAAATCAAATGCTCGACCTCGGCAATACTCAATCCATTTTGCTTGATAAAAGGTAATAGGATCTCATCAAAATGTTCTTCTATTTTACTAGGAACAGCAGGATCTAAAATCATTTTCAAACCTGAGTTTTTCAACTGAAAGCCCATCATATTAATTTCGTCATGGAAGTGGTACATTTCGGAATCTATTATGCACGGGCGCAACTCTTTGGAAGGGCCTAAAATGACGCAAGCGGCTCCATCTCCAAAAATGGCAGCACTGACCATATTAGCCATACTTTTATCATTGTGTTGGAAAGTACTGATAGGCGATTCAACGGCAATAATTGCGACCCTTTTATTGGGCATTGCTTTCAAAAAATTATTCGCATAAATTAGGGCGGAGATGCCTGCGGCACAGCCCATCTCTGTTACTGGCAAGCGCATAATATCTTGCCTCATTTTTAGTCGATTAATCAAGAAAGCATCTACGGAAGGAATCATAATACCAGTACAACTCACCGTAATGATAATATCAATTTCATCTGGCGCAAGATTAGCCTTTGCTAAGCCTTTTACTAGGGCTTGCTCCGCTAAGTCAGTCGTTTTTTCAATATAGTAGTCATTTTTCTCCTCGAAAGTACTGGGCATAAATGCTTGTTCAATATCCATAATAGAATATCGCTTATCGACTTTCGCGTATTTGAATATGCGCTTTACCTTATCCCTGAAACGCTGCGGTTCTTCTTGCAGCCAAGTATCTACAAATGGTAAGATCTCTGCTGTTGTTCTGGAGAATTCTGGTAATGCTATTGCACAACTTAATATTTTAGGATTCATTTAGATTTCTTTTTCTAAGATAAGTTGATATCTGAAAGCCCATTTCCATTTCAATGAGTATTGCTTTGCATTGAGGGCTTTCACCCACTTTTTGATATCTTTTCTGACAAAGCCTTTTTTGACCGATAGGCTACCATCTTCCACTACCATTTTAGGTGCTCTTAACAGCCACATCAGTGCATTAAAGAGATAATAAGGTAAATAGTGACGTTGTAAATCATTTACAATGACTGCTTTTGCTCCATTATCAAAACAGTTCTTTAAAAGCTCAATAATTTCCTCTTCTTGAAAGTGATGTAAGAAAAGCTCACAAATGTAAATATCTCCTTGGAGTTTACTAAACTCCTCTGCAAAGATATTCATTTGTTGATAATTGATATTCGAATATTGTTTGGATTTATTGGCTGCATAGGCTAAGGTATATTGATTTGCATCTATCCCCAGTAAGTTTAACGACACTCCCTTCTTTTCTCCCCATTTAGCAATCAATTGCAGTGTATCACCTCCTCCACACCCTAGGTCAATAATTTTTAAAGGAGTGCTTTCACTCCATAGGTCTTTTAGTTGGTTTAGTGCATCAATTGTTACTTGTGCACCTCCTAACCATTTATTGATCCAACTTAGATAATCTAAGGTGTCAGATAATTCTTTGCCTTCCATCTCTAAATCATCCATGATTTCGATTTCCTGGCTACGATATTGGAAACTTTTAAACATTTAAAGAGGTTTTCCGTGGGTTAGTGAGATTAATTTAGGAAGAAGTACAGGAAATCGATTTAAGCATTTGAAAGAAAAGCTGCTCAATTGATCACTTGCAAAAAACAATTTTTGCGTTTGTCTTCCTACCATTAGGCGATTAGCAAATTGTTTGTTCCAAGTTTTTGCATAATTTTTTTCTAATTGTTTTCTGCTGATTTTTTTCTCAAAATATTGGATCACTAATTCTGAGCAAATTTTGGCTGAGTGTATGGCCATCGCCATTCCATTTCCACAAAGAGGACTAATAAGCCCAGCAGCATCTCCAGCCATGAGTATATGATGCTCTACAATATTCTTAGGCAAAAAGGATACTTGACTAATGACTAAAGGCTTTTTTTGAACGGCTTCCCCTTCTTGAAAGATGGTTTTTAGATGTTTGTTTTGACTCAATAGTTCTTGTTCTAAAGCATCTGTAGTACCGTATTTTTTGAGATTGGCAGCGGTAGTTAGATAGCATACATTCACCTCCTCATTTTCTACCTTAGATAAACCACAATAGCCATTTTTGAAGTGATGGAGTCCTACTAAATCATCTGGATAATCTGCTTTGAAATGCCTTTTGACACCTATATAGGGGCTTTTTACTTGAAAGAAGTCCCTTTTGAGCATATTGTCTACTACTGATCGTTTTCCGTAAGCACCGATAACTATGCGAGCTTTCAAGAAGCGATTCTGCTTAGTAACAATCGCAAATTCATCTTGTTCATAATAGACCTCTTGTACGCCTTCGTTTAGGAGAAATTCGCAGCCATTTTTTTGAGCAATTTGATAGAGGTATTCATCTAGGGTGTATCGCCTTACGCTAAAGCCGCCTAATGGTAATTGAGTGCTTGTTGAAGCACCTGATTGGTGGCTTAAGGTCATGCGTTTTATTTGCTTGGGTTGGAGGATTTCGGGATCTGCGTTGATTCTTTTTAGATACGGCAATACCTCATTTGAAATATACTCTCCACATACCTTATGAAATGGGTAGCTTTTTTTCTCAATCAACAATACATCTAAACCTGCTGCTGATAGCTTGATCGCATTGATCAAGCCTGCTAATCCTCCTCCAATGATGATGACATCTTTCAAATTTGTTGGTTTTGAGTGTACAACCACCCCTAACCCCTCCTTATTTAAGGAGGGGATTTTTCGTTGGCTTAGGGATAGGAGCGGTATGTGGCGTTCATGGCCTGACTTACGGAACTTAGCTGGACGCAGGCTGGCCCGAAGGGCAGACAAGTACAGCTTAGTGGAGTAGGCAGGACATAGCCACATAAGAGCGGATAGCCCGACCCATTGTGCCAATGTGGGCAGACACATAGGTCTGCCCCTACATTTGCATTGGCACAATGGGGAAGCCCCTAATATACAATTATTTTTTGGACGTTTTGATGATTGATTCTGACATAATACACGCCAGCGTTTAAGTTATTTATTTGAATCGGGCTTTCTTTAGTGATTGTTTGATGTTGTAGACGGCCATTTAGATCGAAAATTTCTATGAAAGAGTTGGCGATAGAAATATTTAGCTGCCCTGAAGTTGGGTTAGGATAAATATTCGGCTCCTCGAGATTTCTTTCTATGGCTAGGATTTTATCAATGATATTCACCTGTCCATTTTGATCGATTTGTTTTAAACGGTAGTAGGTGAGGCTATTCGCAATATTTTTGTCTTGATAGCTATAGAATTTTTCACCTTCATTATCGAGCGCATTAATCTCTGCTAATGGAATATAGTCTATACCGTTTAATGATTTTTCCAGTACAAAGTAGGCGTTATTAATTTCTTCAATTGTCCGCCACTGGACTAAGTTAGCATCTGTTAATGCTTGGCCTGAAAAATCGAGTAATTCTATTGGTAGGAAAATTTCGCATTCGTAGGTAAAGACTTCTATGGAATCTCTTTTTGTACAGCTTCCATTACTGATATCTACCCAATAAGTTCCTTCTTCTGTGAGCATTAGAGAAGACTCGGTTGAGCCATCTTGCCACTCAAAGGTATAATCACTACTAATTGGGCTATTGTCTTCATTTACCACGGCGAGTAATAGGGTATCAATTTCGCAAATACCTAGTACATCTTCATAATAAAGATCGGGTAATTCCTCTACTGATACATTGACGCTACCGCTTGCTTGGCAGCCGTCAATATCTATGGTAACACTATAAGTACCTGCTTCGGTTGCATTAAAAGTGGGTGCTGTAGAACCGTCTTGCCATTCGTAGCTGGCACCTTCTGTAGTGGCATCTAACAAGACTGTTTCGCCATCACAAATGCTTTGGTCGTCGCCTAAATTAATTGCCTCTAATTCATTGAAAGTTACTTGGATTTCGTCTGAGGCGCTACAGCCGTTTTGAGTGAGTGTGAGACTATAGGTTCCTGATTCACTTACTGTTAATTCGGACGCTGTACTTTCATCTGACCAGAGATATTCATCAGCTTCAGCATTAGCGCTTAAATTGACTTCGCTTCCTTGGCAGGCAGTGATATCCTCTCCTAATTCTACTGTTGGTAAAGGGCTGACTTCTATAGTGATTTCATCTTCAGCAGTACAGCCATCTAAGGTGACGGTGACGCTATAGGTACCTGTTGAAGTAACATTTAGTTCGGCTTCGGTGCTTTCATCTGACCAGAGGTATTCCGCTCCTTCAGTTAAGGCGCTAAGCATCATACTTTCCCCTTCACAAATATTATTATCTTCTCCTAAGTCAATGGCAAATACATCCCCAATCTCAATGTTGATACTATCTCTTGCGGTACAGCCATTGAGTGTTAAGTCTAACCAATAGATACCTGAGTCATTGATTTCAAATGTTGAATCGGAACTCCCATCTTGCCATTCGTAAGTAGCCCCTTCTGTTGTAGCATCTAAAACAAGTGAGCCGCCTAAACAGATGAGTGTATCAGCTCCTAAATCTAAATTTGTGTTTTGTACAACTACGGTAGTCGAGTCTGTTTTTTCAAAGCCGCAAAAATCGGTAAAGGTTACGTAGTAGGTTGTTGTTTCTGATGGATTGGCGATTGGGTCTGGAATATCGCTTGCGCTCAATCCTGTATCTGGGTTCCAATTGTAATCACCTGATAAGGAACCTACGGCATTAAGTTGTACTCCTTCATTAGCACAGCTTGTAAGAGAGTCCGTCACAGATAATATATTTTCTTGTAGGCAAACTGTCTGGTTATTAGATAATGAACCTGTACCTGCTGAGAAGCCCCACCAAACGATGGGATCTCCTAAGAAGATAGTTTCTACGACATCATATTCTGCTTCTAATCTTAATTCACAGTCAAAGTACACTGCTAAGTTTTGAGTTTCTGGATTCCAGGTTACTTTTACTACATAATCATTGCCATCCTCAATGTTTCCTCCTGATGACAAGGCAGTTACTGGCCCCCCAAAACTGCTGGCTGCTAGGTGATCAACCGATCCGTTACTCATAAATCCTATATGATCTTCTGCTAAATCACCGCTTACCCCATTCGTATAGGTGTCGAACTCGATTCCTAAGGATGGTGCAAAACCTTGGTATCCCATTCCTCCGCCAGTGGCTCCTAAGGCATCCGTTCCGACGGTTTGTAGGACGAATACCATCCCATCTGCTCCACCATCATTGGTTCCGAAGTTCATTAGGAATTCAATTTCGAATGGCGAGGTTAGGTCTAGTTGGTCTTCGTACCAAACGGTTCCATTTTGGTTGTTGACTGCACTCGTTAATTGATAGCAGTCATCTCCTGTAAATTGGGCATCGCCGTTTAACACATAGGATTGAGCTTGTAAGTTAATGGCTAATAGCAGTACCATTAATGTTGTAAATATCAGTTTCATAGCTGTGCAAATTTGGTGTCTAATGTTAATTTATCTATTTTACTACGAAAAAAATTCTATTAATTATTCAATTAAGTACTAAGTTATGAAAAATCTTGATCTATTTAGTCAACGTATACTGGCAATTGCACTTTCTGTCAGCATGGTATTACTAGCGGCCTCTTTATTTGTATTTTCTATTGAACGAGCATCGGCTCAAACTGGCGATAGCCAAAGCGAAACGCTTAGAGAAGCTCCTCCTAGTAATTCTCAAGATGAGGTAATTAAAACGGGGTATGTTTATTATACGGCTAGTGAATCGAGTGATTTACAGGCTTGGGTAATGAAGCAGCAAGCGGCTGGTTGGAAGTGTGCGGGTGGTATTAATGTGGTTTATACGCCTAATAGTAAGAAGTGGTATTATTCTCAAGCAATGGTTAGATAAGGATAATGGACTTTTGTTAGGTAGAGGCCGTAGGCTGGAACGGAGAAACTTTGTTGAAAATCTTCTTTTTGCTCTAGGACTGCTTGGAGATGATCGAGGCTGAGTTTTTGTTTGCCTATTAGGATTAGGCAGCCTACTATGCGTCTGACCATTCCTCGTAGGAAGCGATTGGAGGCGATGCGGTATTTTAAGTGTTGTTTATCTTCACTGAGTATCCATTCAGAGGCTTGGAGTTCGCAGAGGCTTGTTTTGCTTTGGAGGGTTCTGCGGCAGAAAGGTAG
>JAHDDN010000534.1 GCA_020629335.1 Chitinophagales bacterium
AATCATTGATAATACCCTGCCTTGAGATAGGCCCCTTCCTTGAAAGATATTGGATGATCAATGTCATGAAAAGTCTTTTTTATTAGTTTTAATGAAGTGTTTTTTAATGCCTTTTCATTGATATTGAAAAATACTTCTGCGGTGATTCTTGAAGAGCAGGAAGCCAAGATCAGGGTGCCGCCTGGAAGGAGCAATTTACTTCCCAATTTGGCGAGTCGGGAATAGGATTCTATGGCTCGGTCTATCTCCTTGGCTCTCTTAGCAAAAGCGGGGGGATCTATAATGATGATGTCAAATCTTTTGTTCTCATAGATCATATTTGATAATTCTTCAAAGGCATCTCCACATATCACCTCATGGGTGCTTTCAGGAGAATTCAATCGGGCATTTTCTTCCGCTAATAGTAGGGCTTGTTGGCTGATGTCTAAACTGGTGACGGATTCGGCTCCACCTACTAAAGCATGGACACTAAAGCCGCCTGCATAGGAGAAGACGTCTAAGACCTGCTTGGATTTAGCCATCTGACCGATGGTCCTGCGATTATGTCTATGATCCAAAAAAAAGCCTGTCTTATGGCCTTTGATTACATTGACCTTAAATTTAACTCCGTACTCTTTGATAATTACATCCTCCTTTTCCAATTCTCCAAAAACCACGTCCCCATCAAATATGCCGAGCCTATTCGCATCATTTTTGATATTTCTGGATAATCTAATGACAAGCGCCTTACAAGCTGTTTGAGCAATAATAGCAGGCAGTAACATTTGCAAGTAAGGAAACCAAATTTCGGAATATAATTTGACCACTACAATATCCTTATAAACATCGGATATCACCCCTGGCAAGCCGTCATTTTCTCCAAAAATTAATCGGTAGGCGTTGGTATCAGTTTTTATTAGTGGCTTTCTGATTTGATAGGCATTTAAGATTTTGGTATCAAACCATTCTTGATCAATTTTGGCGGGTTTGAAAAATTGAATCAGTTTGATTCTAATCGGAGAATTCGGATCAAACAAACCGCAGGCCAAAAACTCATTCTTTCTTTTATCAAATACGATGGCCAAATCACCTGCTTTTCCCTCTTTGTTTTGCTTACTGATGCTTTCATCAAAGATCCACGGATGTTGTTCTTTTCGGATGCGCTTCTCAGCGGCTGGCCTCAGTTTTATAGCAATTCTCTTGGGAATGATAGATGATATAGTATCGGGTAATTGGAGTTTCAATATTGGTGTTTGTGAAAAAGAGGTGAAAAAAGTCAAATATAGCTAAATATATTATGATTTCCGAAACAGCAGTGAAATCAGTCTCGGCATTCCTTTTTCAGCTATATCATCAAAATGTTCATTCAATTCGACTAAGTGAAATCCATGACGATTGGCTTCACGCAAATACTCCGAAG
Organism: Chitinophagales bacterium; assembly: GCA_020629335.1. The sequence continues at coordinate 1,400 of JAHDDN010000534.1, forward strand.
TATGATGTACATAGGCTTCCAACTCCTGCGTTCCTTCCGCTGTTTCAAATCGAGCTTTCTTACCTAGATATTGTTTAAAGGGATGGTACTCACTAATAAAAAGTAAGCCCCATTCCTTTAATTTTTTATTCGCTTCATTAAATACAAAACTCATATCTTCGATATGCTCTAAAACCAAACTACAACTAATCAAATCAGCATATTCATCACTTACTTCCCATGATTGAAGCAAATTTGCTTTAATAAAACGTACTCGTTCATCTCTAATCTTCTCCTTGGCCTTATTCAACATCTCTTGCGAAAAGTCTATTCCAATAATAGCTTCTGCCTTTGTTAATAAAAAGCTTGTATTTTTGCCTGTGCCACAGCCCAACTCAATCACTTTAGAAAATTCATATTTAGTCAGGATTTCTTTCACGATTCGTTGATCCAAATCTCTGGTTTTATTCTCATTGGCATCATACTGCTGCGCCCATACATTATACATTTTTTCTATACTCATTTTATCATCTCTTTTCTCACAAAAAGATTTTTACACATGCCACAATTAATGCATTTAAATGCAATTCAAAATCAATACTAAAGAATTAATCAATCCCATATTCATCCGACAAGTATTGCAAAGCAGCCTTTATGGAATCAAGCGTAAATATACAACAATGATTTAAAATCCATAATTTTTCAACATATGCTTATCACGCCCCTATAGTTTTAGCAATATCTTCAGGCAATTCATAGCGCTTTTCTTTAGGCAATAATCGCTTGGCCTCTTTATACTTCCCTGCCTTTTTAAACAAGCGTATCTTCTTTGTTAATGGAGTCAAATCTACAATTTCTTCTATCCACTCTTCATTTTTTTTAGGGCACATCATGCGCTCGCTAATCAAACGCTCAGCCTCACAAAAACAATAGATTCTTATCATTATTCTTTAGCCATTTAGCAAAGCGCATGAGCGGGCTATCCGCTCTTATGTGGCTATGCGGCTCCTACTCTGCTAAGGCACCTTAGTCTGCCCTGCGGGCCAGCCGTCAGTTGCCTAAGCGCCGTAAGTCTCCGCATAAACGCCACATACCGCTACTATCCCTTGTGCAAGCCAGCACACAAACACAATAAATACAAATATCATACGTATTTTATTTTCAAAAACCTGCACAATCTATAATACGATTAATACTTATCATTTATGTGTAATTATTCGTCTTTTAAATTTTATCAAAATATACGCAATATTATTTATTTTAATTTAACATACTGTTAATTCATTCCCAATTACAATAATTAGATATTTATTATGTGTAAACAAAACAAACTTTTCACACGGCTCTAAATTACATATCAATTATAGTTTAAATGTATTTATAAGTTGTTGTCAGTAAATACAATATGTAAATAAAGGAGATGAGATTGCCGACAAAAATCACTACGAATACACTCTTCTTATAATTCATTAAAAATAAAAATATTAGCAATTGAGTCAAACTACTGCCTCCCTCCTTCCAGTTATGGTTCGCTATGACATAGGGTGTTCAAAAGACCATTAAGAAGTTGCGACCTTTCTATCTAATTAAAAAACAAAAAAGAGGTATCATCCCGAGCACCGTAGGTGTACAAGGATCTATTACCTCAAGCTTTCGGATTGTAAAACATGGCCACGAAGTATATAGACTGAAACTTGCGAATCAAAACTTTACTCGCTAAGGGTATGGTTTTTACATAGAGTTGGGGAGGAGTTTTATTAGAAACGAAAATATTAAGCATCTGCTTTCACTGGAGCACTTTTCTTACTATATATAAATACACACAAATCCACATATATACCGCAAGTAGAAAATATCGCTCACCCAACAATACGAATTAAAATGTTTTATTTTATATAAAATTTGTGTTGCTTGATTTTCAGACTCATTTACGCATTTGTATTTTTCATAATAAAACAAAGGGCCGTCATTGAATAAAAACGCCATATGAGTTGAGCAATTTAAGGTCGTAGTCAGAGACTATAGATTACGACCAGATATTTGAAAAGAATTGTTAGGCAAGCTTCTCTCCTCCTCTACTTCTATCGAGATTTTAGTTTTATTTATAGTCCTCCACGTCAGGATTTGTGAAAAGTTGATGAAGCTATTTTTTTGA
>JAHDDN010000535.1 GCA_020629335.1 Chitinophagales bacterium
GCTAAGTTCCGTAAGCTACTTCATCACGCCACATACCGCTCCTATCCCTTGCGCAAAAAATCTACGGACCATCGACTAAAAAATCTCACAGTGAGCAAAGCGAACGGTCTCTCCTCTGACAGCGAGCAAAGCGAGCGATCTCACCTCTCAAAAACCACAAAATCAAAATCATACTCATTTCGCTCATCCTTAGTATTAGATGTTCTGCTCAACTCATTCCACTCACTCATATCGAATTCAGGAAAAAAAACATTTCCCTCAATGACGGCTTTAACCTCCGTAATATATAAGCGATCCACAAAATCCAAAGCTAGCTCATATAAAGCAGCCCCACCAATAATAAAGACCTCTTTTTCTTTGCGCATCACACAGCTACCCAGGGCTTCTTGCATAGACCGACAAACACTAATGCCTGCTTGAGGCGCCATTGTACTAGATAGGACAACATTATTTCGTTTAGGAAGCGCTTTACCGATAGACTCATAAGTCTTGCGACCCATGATGATGGTATGATTCAAAGTGCATTTTTTAAAATACTTCAAATCTTTAGACAAACGCCAAGGAATTTGATTGTCCTTGCCAATGACATTGTTTTCGGATTTCGCAACAATTAAACTAACTGTCATATTGAGTAGATTAATGAGCCTACATAATACGAAAATTTCACAAATTTGCAATAAAAAACTAAAAGCCTTAAATTTATACAATCATAAAACCCTAACTCCCAAACTCAAGATGAGAACTAATCTATTATTCCTCCTAATACTCCTATTAGCAGGCTGCAGCACAGCCCCCGACGAACTAACCGAAAACGCTATCCAACTAAGAAAGCAAGGCGACTTAGACAATGCCCTCCAAAGTCTGAATGAATCACTAGAAGAAAATCCCGATAATTTTGATGCCCTCTTAGAACGCTCTAAGGTACTTATGGATCAAGACAAATTAGAAGAAGCTATGCAAGACATTGTAGATGCCTTAGAGATAGAAGCTAAAAATCCCAAAGCCATCAGACAAAAAGGCAATATCTTTCTTAAAATGGAAGACTATTACTCCGCCATCGCCAATTTTAGTTTAGCACTCAAATACGACAGCCAAGACTATGAAACTTATAATGACCGAGGTTTGGCCAATATGGAATTAGAGAAGTATAAAGTAGCCTTAGAGGATTTTGCTACCGCTTTGCACTATGCTCCTAAGAATGCGAATACCTTTTATAATCGCGCACAATTATGGAGTAAGAAAAAGGAATATTCCAACGCTATTAATGATTATAATCAAGCGATTAATTATGATGAGAATTTAGTTGAAGCCTATTTAGGCCGAGGCTTAACCTACTTAAATATGCGTAATAGAGATAATTCTAAAGAAGACTTTGATAAAGCTATCGAATTAGCTCCGAGAAATGATTTGGCCTATAGTTATAGAGGAGCTTACTATCTAAGCATCCACTATTATAAGCATGCGCTTCAAGATTATAATATGGCCATATCACTAAATGCCCTCAAGCCATCTTATTATTATAATAGGGGAGTGGTCAAGCACAAACTAAGGAAAAGAAAAGGCGCTTGCGACGATCTCAAAAATGCCAGAGACTTGGGCTATCCGCTCAAAGAAAAAGACATGAAGAAATATTGCAAATGAATTCAATAATAAACTTAATTTATACAATACTTAACTGTAAATTTTTCTCTAATCCACCTTGAATAATCTTAATAATAGTAGAGAATTCAACCCCAGTTTTATTGTTTTCAATTCTTGATATATAGTGTTTACTTACACCTATCTTCTCAGCTAACTCAACTTGAGTTAAGCCTGCATCACGTCTTGCTTTTCTTAGCCATGCACCAATTTGGATGTTTTTATTATGATCTATTTCACTTGCTTCATAAAGCACTATTGGGTCAATATCATAATTAAGCTCAATTGAATTACTATTTTCATCCTTAAAGTCAATTTTTATATTTTCCCAAGTGAGTGTTCCATCAATTACTTTCACTTCTTGAAACTTTTTGATAGATTTTGTTAAAGGAAACTCAATATCATCTTTGGAAACTTTCCATTTTTTAAAAAGCTTCTTAAAGTCAATAAATCTTGATTCTCCATTACTAAAAAGGCAATAAACAGTATAACCTTCTAATTGATAAATATTTATAATTCTTTTAGGACTGCGCATAGCATACTATCTATTTACATTGAGTCTGTCCCAAGCATCCATAAGATAATCTTGGTTATCTTCAGCCCAATTAATTACTTTTTTTCGTTGTTTTTTAGGAAGCTCGCCCGCATAAGTTTCTAGCGTTTCAATAATAATCAATTCTTCAAATTCAGCATATTGTGCATGAAAATGTGGGGGATTATGATCTCTTGAATAAACATAAATGCTTATTGAATCTATACGCTTTACACAGGGCATTTCTACAAAAATAAATTAAGTTAACTAATTATGCAACCTTTGACTTGATAATTTATCTTTCAAAAACTACTTTCCCTCCAATAATTGTCATTAAAACCTTTGCCTTTGCTAAATCCTCATCAGAAACAGTCGTTAAATCCCTGTCTAATACGATAATGTCTGCTAATTTTCCTTCACTTAATGAGCCTTTGATGTCTTCCTCAAAACCCGCATAAGCATTATCCATTGTATAGGAACGCAGTGCTTCCATACGAGTCAATTTCTGCTCAGGATAAAAAGGGTCTCCTGTTTTTGGCTGTCTGCTAATGCCTGCATAAATACAAGAAATTGGGCTCATATCCTCAATGGGTGTATCTGTACCATTAGCGATATGTGTATTAGCATCTAGTAACTTTCTCCAAACATAAGCGCCCTCTTCAGCCCTATGTGCTCCCAAACGTTCTTCCACATAAGGTGCATCAGAAGTACAATGAATAGACTGAACAGAAGCAATGACTCCTAATTTTGCGAAGCGAGGAATATCATTGGGGTGTAGATGCTGGGCATGTTCCACTCGCCAACGTAGGCTATCATTACCTGCCAATACCTTTTCGTAAATATCTAATACTTCTCTATTGGCTCTATCACCAATGGCGTGTGTACAAATTTGTAAACCCTTTTCTTTTGCTAAGTTAGCGATTTGTTCAAACTCTGTTGGATCAATGGTGTTTTGTCCGACATGACCAGGTAAATCGTGATAATCTTCTAATAAGTAAGCTCCTCTTGATCCTAAAGCACCATCATAAAATGCCTTGATTCCTTGAGCAGAAAAATAATGATCTCCTAAATGCTTCATTGGAAAATCAGCAGTCAGTTCTTTTACTTCCTCAAAGCTATCTCCATATACCATTGCACAAATACGGACTCCCAGTTGGCCTTCCGAAGCTAACTTTTTAAATAGTTTGATTTCATCTCCAAACACTTTTAAATCATGGAAAGTAGTGATTCCTTTCTCCCAGCATTCCTGGGTAGCTAAGGCGATAGACTTATTCACGATTTCTTGTTCGTAAACAGCGCCTTGTTCTTCTTGGAAGCGATCATAAGCTGCTTGTATCAAAAGCATGGCTTTTTC
>JAHDDN010000039.1 GCA_020629335.1 Chitinophagales bacterium
AACTGATGTTGCGACATTTAATGTTTGTTTAAAAAAGAAAGTGGCATTGTAAAGTCAATTGATGAAAAAAACAATGTGTTTTGGGAAGACAAATTAATTTATCGGTACATTTTTTGTCAATCAAAAGTGAGCAAATTAATTAAGTGTTAAACCTATCCTATTGTTGAGACTTTTTTATATAAAGTAGTCTAAAAAGTAGAAGTGAAAAAAACGTATCATTACTTAATCGCTTTTTTGTGATCATATAAATTTATTGGTTTATGTGATAAGCTTCATCCCCGATAACTGTAGGAAAAGACAATTTGTTTCAACATATTGATCTTTGAAAATCGAACTTTCCAAATGTCAAACTATTACATCTTATACTAAAGATCCATACTTGACTTGTCAAGTAAAATCAATTCTCATATATCGAATGATGAAAAAATAAATGTACTAAGATTGTCTCACATTTATTTTATCATCATTCCTAAGTAGTTGAAGGTAATTATTCGTGCATTCTTGATGAGCTTATTTTTAGCTTAGCCAAGGCGGTTTTCGCCAGTAATAGCAGGGCTATTGCTAAGAAAAGCAACGCAGGATAAGCTAAAAAGAGGCCATCAGAACTGCCGAAATAATTACCTTTAGCTACTTAAAGAACAATTTAACCAAAAACGTAATTAAAAATGAAATTAGGAAAAAGCAAATTTATTAGCCGGCTTGAAGAAGTGGTTGGACTGAACAAAAAGCAGTCTGAAGAAGTGTACCAAATGTTTTTAAATGATCGTTTGATTCCTTCCCACGAAGTTGTCAAAACGGTAGAGGTGGTAAAGGAAGTTCCCGTTGAAGTGATTAAAACCGTAGAGGTAATTAAGGAGGTAGAAGTAGTGAAAGAGGTACCAGTAGAGGTGTACCGAGATAGAGCAACATTTAAAGAAGTGCAGGTAAGCAAAGAAGTACCTGTAGAAGTAGTAAAAGAAGTCAATGTTTTCCAGCCTGTTAATGTAAACAGAGATGTATTAGTTGAGGTGGTAAGAGAAGTCAATTCTGTACAAGAGGTAGAGGTCGTAAAGGAAGTACCTGTAAGCTTGACTAATGAAGTAGAGGTTTATAAAGAAGTTTCTATCGTAAAAGAAGTGCCAGTACCAATGGTACACGAAGTAGAAACGGTTAAGGAGGTTACTGTTATTAAAGAAGTACCAGTACCCGTATATAGAGACAGAGAAGTCATCAAAAAAGTAGAGGTCATCAAGGAAGTACCTGTTGAAGTGATCAAAGAGGTACAAGTGATTAAGGAAGTGGAAGTGATTAAAGAGGTGCCAGTAGAGGTGATCAAAGAGGTAGAAGTCATCAAAGAGGTAGTTGTAAAAGAAGAAGTACCAGTAGAGGTGATTAGAGAGGTAGAGAAGATCAAAGAAATCGAGATCGTAAAAGAAATACCTGTTATCGTTGAGAAAGAGGTAGAAAAGATCAAAGAGGTAGAAGTCGTAAAAGAAATCGTGGTAGAGAAGATCGTAGAGGTGGTGAAATTACAAGAAGTAGAGGTGGTTAAAGAAATTCCAGTAGAGGTAGAAAAAATCATCCACAAAGTAGATGTCGTTAAAGTTAATAAAGAAGTTGCGACACCAGTTTTAGAAACGACAGAAAGATTGAAGACCGTAGAAATGCGTAAAGAAGTTTCAGTGCCAGTTGAAACAGTCTTCGAAAAAGTGAAGGAAGTAGAGGTTTTCAAAGAAGTACCTATCCCAGTTGAGAATAGAGTAGAAATTCCAAAAGAAATCCAGATTACTAAAGAGGTTCCTGTAATCACTAATAACACTGTTGAAACAATCAAAGAAGTTACTTTGAAAGTGGAAGTTCCTGTCGTATTAAACAAAACGAAGGAGGTGATTAAAGAGGTACAATTGACGAAAGAAGTACCAGTCGTAGTGAATAATACGGTAGAGGTAATCAAAGAAATCGAAGTCATTCAGGAAGTACCTGTAGAGGTAGAAAAGCCAGTTACTAAGTTCAAAGAGGTAGAGGTAGTAAGAGAAGTGGCAATGCCATTGAAAGAAGAGGTAGAAGTGATCAAGTCAGTTCCAACACTTCAGGAAGTACCAGTTACTTTAGTGAATACAGTAGAAATCTTAAAGCCTGTACAAGTAACCAAAGAATTTCCAGTAGAAGTAATCAAAGAAGTACAAATTACCAGAGATATCATCAAAGAAGTACCAGTAGAGGTAGTCAAAGAGGTAGAAGTGATCAGAGAGGTAGAGGTAGAAGTTACTAAGGAGGTAGAGGTGATCAAAGAAGTGATCAAGCAAGTAGAGGTAACGAAAGAAATACCAGTAGAGGTGATCAAAGAAGTAGAAGTGATCAGAGAAGTAGAGGTGGTTAGGGAAGTGCCAGTAGAAGTCATCAGAGAGGTACAAGTTACTAAGCAAAGTGAAGAAATTAGCCGTGAGATCGTTAATCGTCCAAACCTTAAAACTTATAGAACAGGTAAGGAAAGAATGATCCGTACAGGCAAAATGTACACAGGCAAAGAATTGACTGGTGAAAGAGTAGTTAGAGAAGAAACGACCAGAGTAGAAAAGCCAGCAGCTAAAGCTAAGGTGGAGACGCCAGTAACTAAAGCTAAGGTAGAGACGCCTGTCGCTAAAGTAGAGCCAATCAAGCCTGTTAATGTAACTTCTTTTACAGAAACGAAGAAAGAAGTAAAGCCAGTTGAGATTAAGAAGGAAACTAAGCCAGTTGAAGTGAAAAAAGCAGCGCCAGCAGCTAAAACAACAGCTCCTAAATACGAGGGTACGAATAAGGAAAAAGACGACGATTACTTACCAACTAAAGAATACGCAGGTAGAAAAGTAAACGACAAAATTAATAATGTCGCTTTATTCAAGTACGAAGATGGCCAGTACTACTTCGCTATGTATAATGCAGATGGTACGGTAAGATTACGTTCAGAAGGATTCAGAACATCTCAAGATAGAGACAAAGAATTATCAGGCGTATTAAGATTACGTGACGACAGATCTTACTACAAGAGAAAAGAAAATGCAACTCACTACATGGATGTTTTATATGATGAAACAGGCCGTGAAGTTGGAAGAAGCCCTTTGATGAAAAAGCCAGTGGCAGACGCAGCAAAGACTTCTACTAAGACAACAACATCTTCTAGCTCAAGTACAGGCAGTAAGGTAAAGAGAAATTACAGCCCAAGTGATGTTTACACAGACCAAGCTTACGGCTTAATGTCTAATAACCTACAAATCGTAGAAGGAATCGGACCTAAAATCAGTACTTTATTAAACCAATCAGGTATCATCACTTGGTTGCAGTTATCTAAAACATCAGTGGAAAGATTACAAAAAATCTTAACTAATGCTGGTCCTAAGTACAAAATGCACAAGCCAAATAGCTGGCCAGAGCAAGCATCTTATGCAGCATCAGGCGATTGGTCGCAATTAATCAGCTTCCAAAAAGTATTAGATGGTGGTAAAGATGGAGCCAACAGTCTTTCAGACTCGAAACTCGAAAAATTATTAGTGAAAATGGGTAAATTATAATAGCCACTTTCTCCTAATAAACAGGAATATTGAAAAGGGGATGCGCCATGAGGTGTATCCCCTTTTTACTTTTCATATAAGAGAGATAATTTAATACGCCGCAAATAGATTTCAAGGCAAGGCGCAAAAATGAAGCTTAGGAACGTTTAAAAAATAAGATTGGCATTTGCAGCTAAATATTTTGTATCAAGACAAGGCGAAAAATGCAGGCGATGCAGCGCATCGGCAAGGCTTTTCAACGAAGTATTGGTACAAAAGATTAGTTGCTAAATGTGGAAATTATTTTTTAAACGTTCCTTAGTGTTTTAAGTGCCATTTTTGCAACGCAGAATTGGAATTTATTTGCAAGTATTTTGGGCGGCTGGTCCAGCTATCCACTCTTATGCGGCTATGGATAGCCTGTTCAGCATAGTCGGTACTTGTCTTCCACTGCGTGGCAAGCCTGCGTCCCTCCTTGCTTCACGAGGCTATCCATTGACGCCACATACCGTTCCTATCTGGGCCGCGAAGAGTTCTTGTTTGTAAAAAAAAACTATCTTTACCCCTTCAAACAGTCACTCGATCAATGAACCAAAACTTCAAAGAAATATATAATACCCATTCAGATATGGTATACAATCTATCTTTGAATTACCTACAAAATGCCCAAGATGCAGAAGAAGTAACGCAAGATGTATTCGTCAAAGTCCACGAAAAAATAGATACTTTTAAAGCTAAAGCCAACCTAAAAACTTGGATTTATCGTATTACTATTAACCAATGCTTAGACTTTCTAAAAGCAAAAAAAAGAAAAAAACGATGGGGAATTAATATCCCTATTCTTTGGGGAAATATTCCAAATGTGCCCAGTGAATTATCAGATTTCAATCACCCAGGGGTACTGATGGAAGACAAAGAAGCGATTCAAAACCTTTTTCAAAAAATTAATAGCTTACCCCACAAACAAAAAACAGCCCTAATCCTAAAAACCATAGACGGATTATCACAAAAAGAAATTGCCGAAGTCCTAAAAACATCAGTAAAAGCCGTAGAATCCCTATTAAGTAGAGCCAAAGCAAACCTAAAAAAGAAACTATAAAAACCCAATACCAAAGGAATTTGTTAATAAAGCCGTCTAAGTAAATAATGATGAAAAAGAAATAAACAAAAATTGGCGCAGGATTTTTTTAGCTAATAAGGCAAAAAATGCAGTCGATGCAGCGCATCGGCAAGGCTTTTTAACGCATTTAGCTGAAAAAAAGACAAGTCAAGATTGTATATTTATTTAAGAATCATTATCAAAGCAATACCATGAAACCCGAAAACAACAACATCAATACCCTTAAGCGCATACAAAAAGTATCCGCTCCACCCTTTTTATTCACCAGAATAGAAGCCAAAATAGAACAGCAAGCTTTTGCTGTATCTACTAACTGGCTATTGGCCAGCAGTTTCGCACTATTATTGCTGCTTTGTCTGAATGTATACTTTATTAACCAAAATTTTTCATCCGACTATTCCAGCACTGAATCTAGCCAATCAATCTTAGATGGGATGAGTATTGATTATTCTAATCAATTGTATCATGAGTAAGACCAAATTATTAACAATATTAGTGATCGTGCTAGTGCTAATTAATATAGCTGCTCTATCGGCCTTTTTTATAGGCGGTAAAAGGGGACATCATGTCCCTAAAAAAATGGTGATCCACCAATTAGATTTAAATAAAGCCCAAATAGAAAAATATGAGCTTCTTATTCGAGATCACCAAATACAAATTAGAGAGAAACAGCAAGGAATGAAATTGGCAAAACACGAGCTTTTTAATTTGTTACAAAAAAATGATTATCACGAAAAAGAACAATTGATAGATAAGATTGCCGAAATACAGAAAGAAATAGATCGTATACATTTTCAGCATTTCGCCGATCTAAAAAAAATCTGTCATGCCAATCAAATTGAAAAATTTAATACATTGACAGATGATTTGGCTCGTGTCCTATCACCTCATAATAAAAAAGGTCCTAAACATTAATTATTTGCATCCAATATTCACTATACTAGTCGTCGCTTTAATAAGTATGAACTTATCTGCTCAATCAGATAGTCTTCAATTACACTTTGAGGCTTATTATGAAGATCATCTTATTACCCTAGAAGATACCTTGTATTTTAAGGAAAAACCGATCACATTTACTGTGATCAAATATTACCTTAGCAACTTCCATTTATTACAAAATGAGGAAGTCATTTGGACGGAAGAAAATAGTCATCATCTAATCAATGTGGAGGATAAGGAAAGTGAATACATCCATCTAAATATCCCTGCTAAACTAAATTATGACGCCATCCAATTTGACTTGGGAATCGATAGTCTCACAAATGTATCAGGTGCTATGGGTGGTGATTTAGATCCTACTAAAGGAATGTATTGGACTTGGAACAGCGGTTATATCAATTTTAAATTAGAAGGGCATAGCCCCCTTTGTACAAGTCGAAAAAACGCTTTTCAATATCATTTAGGGGGGTATTTACCACCCTTCCAAAGCATCCAAACAATCCAACTGAAAATAAATCAAGCGGAGCCTATCCATATACAGTTAGCTATCGACAAATTTTTAGAAGAAATAGATTTAAGTCAAGCACACAGCATTATGTCTCCTAGTAAAGAAGCAAAAAAATTATCTCAAGCCGCTGCCCAAATATTCAATCATTGAAAAATAATAAGCAATATCATATGATCCTTTTAGCATTATTAAGTATAATGCTCCTATCCGCCATTCATATTCACACCACGGAAAAAGTCGAATTTAAATATCCAGCAAATTGGCCAGCACCAGTCTATGATTTCGAAAAAAATCCATTAAGTAAAGAAGGGATTTATTTGGGCCGAAAATTATTTTATGACCCAATCCTATCCAAAAATAACACGATTAATTGCTCCAGTTGCCATCTGTCTTTTACTGCTTTTACGCATGTTGATCACGATCTCAGTCATGGCATTAATGATAGTATAGGCACCCGTAATTCAATGGCCTTAACCAATCTTGCTTGGAATAAAAGTTTTATGTGGGACGGCGCAGTGAATCATTTAGACGTACAAGCCTTGGCTCCCATTACCCATCCAGCAGAAATGGGAGAGGACATTCATAACGTAATCGAGAAACTACAAGCAACAGAGCACTATCCAGCTCTTTTTGAGCAAGCATTTGGAGATAGTCAGATCACAGGAGAATACCTACTAAAAGCCCTCTCTCAATTCCAATTGACCTTAGTCACGGCCAATTCCAAATACGATCAAGTCATGCGTCAAGAGGAGGGAGTTTATTTTAGCGAACAAGAAGAAAAGGGTTATGTCGCCTTTCAAACGCATTGTGCTTCTTGTCATCAAGAGCCTCTTTTCACGACAGGAGAGTTTGTCAATAATGGCCTAGCAGTTGATACCACCCTTATGGACATCGGTCGCATGGCTATCACTCAAAATTCCGATGATTCTCTAAAGTTTAAAATACCTTCTCTAAGAAATATAGAATTTTCCTTTCCCTATATGCATGATGGGCGATTCAAAAAACTCTCCCAAGTACTCCAGCATTATACGAATGGCATTCATCAAAGCGAAACATTAGCTCCTTCCCTAAAAGACAGCCTCAAAATAGATCACAAAACCAGCGTAGATATCGTCGCTTTTCTACTTACCCTAAGTGATAAGGAATTTCTCTTTAATCCAGATCATGCATTTCCCAGAAATTAAACCGAAGGGTTCCACACGAAACATCGTCTAAGTTTTAAATGCCTATTATGAACTGGACGAAACTCCTACTTTTTATTGTCTTATTACTCTTACAATGTCAGCTCCAAGGACAAGAGTTGCCACAAACAGCCATTATCAGGACAGATCAAACAGTAATAGATAAAGAAGCCATCACCAAAGATAAGGTCGAAGCCTTTTACGCCCATGAAAGCGAATTAATTATAGTACAAATCAAGGGTTTACAAAGGAAAGATTTAACAGTTAATTTATTCGATCAAAAATATGAACTCCTTCAAGAAAAAAGAATAAATTCAGGGAGCACACTCACTTATTTAGATACAGCCACGCTTTACAATGGGAATTATTTAGTTCAAATCAGCGATGGCAAAAGAATTATCAACCAACAAATTAATCTAAACAGGGAATAAAAGCGAGACTCATGACAAAAAGGAAATACTTATTCGGACTATTGTTTTTTTTAACAGGACAAGCATTTGCCCAAACGAATCCAGCGATCACCGAATGGATTATTAATACCACTGGAGCAACAGGCAGTCATTATGTAACAGGTAACTCAACGCCTATCAGTGATCCTTATGAAGCCAATGTACAGACGGTTAGTTACTCAGCAGATTATGCTTACGCTAATGCTACAGGCATTCCTTCTTATATCATTGGTCCTTATCAAGATGGCAATCCAGCCCAAGGCACAGACAATGATTGGATATTTAAAATTCCGCTTAATCCAGTAGAAAACACAGGTACATTAACATCCACTCCTTTTGGTTCTATTGGCGTATTCATCAATGGGGTGCCGATGTATGATTATAAAGATGGGCAATCTTATTCTTCGGCTTCAGGAAGTGATTCTCAAATGGCTGGGGATGGCGTATGGAATCGAAATGCCATCTTAGCAGAGATGGATGGCTTTGATTGTGCCAAAGGGCATCCATCGCCAATCTTTAGTGGCCCACCAGGGCCAGGAGGGACACTTGCAGGTGGTAGGTATCACCACCACCAAAACCCTTCCGCTTTTGATATGGACTTGAATGTCCTTTCTACGGTTTGTAATTTATATGATTCAGATGGGCTTTACAGTATTGATCCAGCACAACATTCTCCATTAATCGGTTTTGCCTTTGATGGCTTTCCTGTTTATGGCGCTTATGGTTATGCGAATACAGATGGTACTGGAGGAATCAAAAGAATAGAATCCTCTTATCAAGAAAGAAGCATCACTGTTCGTACACATTATGCAGACGGAACGAACGTAACCGATGGCCCTGCTGTAAATGCTACTTATCCGATAGGATGGTATCGAGAGGATTATGAGTACATTGCCAATTCAGGAGATTTAGATGATCACAATGGTCGTTTCTGTGTTACCCCAGAATATCCATTAGGTACCTATGCTTACTTTGCTACTGTAGATGATAATTGGAATTCGACTTATCCATATATGGTTGGGCCGCAATACTATGGAGTAGTAGATGGCGGCCCCGTCAATAATATCAGTGAGCCAGTAACAGTCTATACTCCTCCTACAACAACTGCGGGCTTATCTGTAAATGTAGCGACACTTTTAGAAGGCCCTTATGTAGGCGGAGGATTCATGGCTACCGATAATGATTTCATTAATCACTTACCAATCAATCAGCCTTATACAGTAGCTCCTTGGAATTATGCAGGCACTGAATCAGCCACCAGTTTTGGTATAGATGTAATCGACTGGATGCTATTAGAGTTAAGAGATAAAACAGACACTACTTTAGTGGAGCAGCAAGCGGTGCTTCTTTTAAATAATGGCCTTATTACAGCTACAGATGGCGTAACAGCTCCTTATTTTGCCAATGCCATTCCCGATGATTATTTCATTGTCTTAAGACACCGAAATCATTTAGATGTAATCAGTCAAACAGCAGTCAGCTTGCCTAATACAACACCTTATAACTTTGGTATACCAAGCAATATTTTAGGCGGTACTTCTCAATTGTCCCAAACAACTGATGGTTACTATACTCAGCAAGCAGGCGATTATAATGGAGATGGTGTATTATCTGTTTTTGATTTCAATGGCTATGTAATCGAGTCTTCTATTATCGACCAGTATATGCCCGCAGATTTTAACCTCAATTCAAATGTTACCGTAACAGACTATAACTATTATCGACCTAATTTAAGTTCTATTGGAGTTAGTATTATTCGGTATTAATTTTTTGCGTGAGGGATAGAAGTGGTATGTGGCGTCGAGAGGAGGCTTATGGAGCTTAGCTACGTGCAGGCTGGCCCGAAGGGCAGACAAACGAAGCTTAGCGGAGTAGCCACCGAACAGCCACATAAGAACGGATAGCCCGACTATGCGCCTTTAGTGAATGATTATTGCTTAATGTATAATGATGAATTTGGACGGGCAGAAAACTTGCCTTTACAATAGCATAGGCACGCCCCAATAAAAAATCCCCAACTACTTAATTAGGTAGTTGGGGATTTTTGTGTTTTTAATAATTTAGTGCTTGTTTAAAATTTTATTACTCTTTCTCTCATCAAAACCTCCTTCTCATTACTCAATTCAATGAAATAAACGGCATCGTCTAAATTTTGTAGATTAAGCTGAGAATGATTAGCATTCAATGAAGCCTGTAGAATTAATTTTCCATTTACATCATAAATATTGGCGTTGATATTAGTTGTGTAGTCTTTCACTCCATCAATAGTCAAGATATCATTTACTGGATTTGGATATAAACTATATTCCGAGTCATTAGCACGATCTAAGAATATGACTTCAGAAACAAGATCTTTTGTCCCATCTGTATTAATCGTTTGTAGGCGATAGTAGGCTGGATCTTGAGTAGGATCGGCATATTCATAAGTATTGCTTTCAGCTAATTGCGCGTCTATGGTTGCGATGGATTCAAAATCAACTCCATTCCAAGAACGTTCTAAAAGATAGGCTTCTATGTCGGATTCTACAGCGGTTTCCCAGCTTAATAAATTAGCATTTTCTTTTGTCTCTCCTTCAAATCGAACCAACTCAATAGGTAAGAAAACACAGGAGTAATAGCCAGAAGACAAGCTATCTGTTTTTGTACAAACGCCATCGCTGATTGTTACCCAAACTATACCTGCCTCTGTGAGAACGTAGCGATCTTCTGTGCTTCCGTCACTCCATAAGTAATCATAGTCATCTCCATTGACTTCATTACCATCTTCATCTACGATCATTAAAAGGACTGTATCTGTTTCACAAATTAGAATGAAATCTGTGAATAAAAGAGAAGGCAATTCGCCAAAACTCACTTCTACTTCATCTGTTCCAAGGCAGCCATCTACCTCTACAGTAACGCTATAAGTTCCAGCACCATTGACGGTATACGTTGCTTCGGAACTACCATCCTGCCATTCATAAGTGGCACCTTCCACGCTTGCGTCTAAAGTGACACTTGCTCCATCACAAATACTGATATCTTCTCCTAAATCAACTGTTGGATTTGCTGTTACTTCTACATTGATACTACCTAAAGCTTCGCATCCATCTATATCTAATGCAACGCTATATTCTCCTGACTCTGTTACTTCAAAAGTGGCTTCAGAGCTCCCATCTTGCCATTCGTAAATGGCATTTTCTGTAGTAGCATCTAAGACTAAACTTTCACCACTACAAATACTGGTATCTTCTCCTAAATCAATTTCGACTATTTCTGCTATTGAGATATTGATCGTATCAGAAGCGGTGCAACCATCTACATCTACTACTACAATATACTCGCCTGATTCTGTCACTTCTAAAGTAGGGTCATTAGAACCGCCTGTCCATTCGTAAGTGCCGCCTTCATTGGTCGCATCCAAGAGGACACTTGCTCCATCACAAATCACTTGATCTGGGCCTAGGTCCACTGTCGCTCCAGCTATATTGACACTAATTGAGTCTCTGGTAGAGCAGGCTCCAATGAAAATGTCTACCCAGTAAATACCACTTTCTGTAACGGCATAAGTGGCTTCGGAACTACCATCTTGCCAAATGTATTCAGCGGTAGGAAAATCAGGATCTAAGATTAAGTCTTCGCCTGTACAAAGGCTTGCCTCTTCCTCCAACTTGCCTTCAAATTCATCTTCGAAGATGTTGTTATTGGAAATATCTATACTTCCCCCATTGTTATCTACATGCTCTATGCCTGTTTCTATTGAGTTAGCATAAAAGCTACTATTGGAAATGGTCACTTCAGCATTATTAGTGGCTGAAAGATTATCCCCTTTGGATAAGAAAAATGCGCCACCTTCAGAATCGTTCGTTAATAAAGCCCCATCTTGTGTATCTGCGTAATTATTAATAAAGACGCAATTATCTATTTGGTAGGAATTTCCAGGGCTGGTATTTTTAGTGTCTAGTACCAAGAAGGCTCCACCGGCATTTCTATCGTGATTTAGATCACCATTATCAGCATTTTCGCTGTAAACAAAGTTTTCACAGAAGGAGCTATTTTCAACAGAAGCATCTAAGTTTCTTAGGTAAAGTGCTCCCCCATGTCCACCATTTACAAATTGATCGGCATTATTGCCATTGAAAGAGCAATCGGTGATGGTGACAGTACAAGATTCACCAGCATTGACAGAATCGTCCATACGTCCATTGATATAGATGGCACCGCCGTCGGCAGAGCGTCCTCCTATATTAGGACCGTCTAAGTCTTCTGAACGATTATTCTCAAAAAGGCAGTCGCTAATCACTATATCTAAGTTGGAGGCAATATCATTGATAATCATCATGGCACCGCCTCTGGCGAGGTGATTATTATTACAGTTTTCAGAATCATGATAGCCATTAATGATGGTTAAGTTATGAAAGCTTAAAGCAAAATCACTTGGATTGCCATCGCCTTGTAAAGAAGATGGACAACTTCCTCCCGTATAGTCATAGAAAAAACCTCTTCTTTGGTTGTCTAAATCTAATATAGTTCCCCCATTAGGATCTCCTATAAAAGTAAGGGTCCATCCTTCAGGTAATACGACCAAGGGAGTGGCAGCTGGTGCTGTTGAAACATATGTACCCGTTTCTATGAAAATAGTATCTCCATCTGCCGCAATATTATCCAAGGCGTATTGGATGGTTTGACAGGGTAGGCCCACTACTCCGCAATCAGGATCATCGCCTCCAGCATTGTCGTCTACATAGACCATTTGTGCATTGGTGGCCGCAGCAGCAAATACTAAAATGGTCATCCAAATAAAAAGTCGAATTCGTAGCATGATTTATATGTTTGTTTGAAAAAGTTCAAAATATTGGTTCAGATAAAAAAAGATAATGCGAAATTTATTAACCGAAAATACTAATATTCTATACATTTTTCTATAAACAGATCGTTTTTTCTTATTATTTATACTAGTATTTAAATCTAATGAACTAAGTCATTCATATCATTTAAGGGCAATTATTTATCATTCGTCATGCAAATTATTTATCTTTGCGAGCCGTTTTTTGAAATAGATGTAACTTAAGGTTTTTGATGATTCCTTAAATAACATCATAAAATTTGATATAAAGCACTATGGGTAAGAGAGAAGATGATATTCAACAAGCAGAGGAGTTGTTAGAGGAAATGGAAGCACAGCAAGTAGATATGCAGCTCCAAATATTAGAGGATGTTAAACCTAGTAATTTAACTATTTTTGCTACTCAAAGACCGCTATTCCCTGGTGTCTTAATGCCAGTAAGTTATGTTGGTACTGATACGCTTATTGGTTTACATCAGGTTATTGAAAAAGAAAATGGTTTAATGGGAATCGTCTATCCTAAGCATCAAGATGAGATTGTGGATAGCAAGGATTTCTATAAGGTGGGGACATTAGTAAAAATCAATAAAGTCTTGCCTATTGATACAGAATCAGTAGAAGTATTCTTAGAAAGTATTAATCGCTTTGAGTATGTAGAAACAATAAGCGATAAGCCTTTAGTGAAATGGAAGGTAGCGCATTATAATCAGGTAGAAGAGGAGTTGGATAGCGAGATGAAAGCTTATATGTTGGCGATTAGTAATATTGTTCGTGAGCTGATTCAATTAAGCCAAGTATTTCGGGAGCAGGTTAATATGATGGTCTCTCAGTTGAATTATAATACGCCTGGGTTGACCATTGATGTATTAGCTAATGTATTGACTGCTGATGAACATGTACTCCAAGATTTATTGGAGACTTTTAATATGAAAGAAAGGGCTAAAAAGTTATTAAAGCTACTACAGCAAGAAGAAGAAATAGCTCGTATCCAACATGAAATAGGAGCGCAGGTTAATGCAAATATTGACAAGCAGCAAAGAGAGTTTTTCCTACACGAACAACTCAAAACGATTAAGGAGGAATTGGGTTTAGAGAAGGATGGAAAAGAAGCCGAGATTGAAAAAATAGCTTCTAAATTAGCTAAATTAAGTTTACCGGAAGAAGTAGCTAAAGAAGTCAATGATACTTTTAATAAGCTAAAGTTATTGAATAGTGCTTCGCCTGACTTTAATGTTACCTTATCTTATTTAGATTTAGTGACGGAGCTTCCGTGGGGAATCTTTTCTGAGGATAATGATAATATTAGCGAAGCAAGAAAAATATTAGACGAAGATCACTACGGACTTCAGGATGTTAAAAATCTCATTTTAGAGTTTTTGAGTACTATTATTAGGCGTGGTCGTGTAGGTGGATCAGTGATTTGTTTAGTTGGGCCTCCTGGTGTGGGTAAAACATCCATTGGTAAGTCAATTGCTCGCTCTCTAAATCGACAATTTTTTAGATTCTCGGTAGGGGGAATGAAAGATGAAGCAGAGATTAAAGGGCATAGAAGAACTTATATTGGTGCGATGGCTGGAAAGCTGATTCAAGCATTAAAGCGAGTTGGTACAGCCAATCCAATTATCATGTTGGATGAGATAGATAAAATTGGCAATAGTTATCAAGGAGATCCCGCCTCGGCCTTATTAGAAGTATTAGATCCAGAGCAAAATAGTGCTTTCTTAGATCATTATTTAGATTTGCCTTTTGACTTGTCTAATGTGCTATTTATTACTACCGCCAATCAATTAGATACGATTCCAGCCCCACTTTTAGATAGAATGGAAATTATTCGTTTGTCAGGCTATGTTTTAGAAGAAAAAGTAGAAATTGCCAAGCGCTACTTAATACCTCGACAACTAGAGGGAAATGGTTTTAAAAAGAGCCATATCAAGTTTAATGTAGGGGCACTAAAAATGATAGTTGACCAATATGCCAGAGAAGCAGGCGTACGTCAGTTAGAAAAATTAATTGGTAAGATTATCCGAAAAATTAGCTTAGAAATGAGCGAAAATGGAGGCGATAAATTTAAAGTGACTAAGGAAAATGTAATAGATTATTTGGGTGCTCCATATTTCTCTACAGAACAATTATATAATGATGATGTAGTTGGTTCAACACTCGGTTTGGCTTATACATCTATGGGAGGAGCGACCCTCTATATTGAAGCGAACGCCATCCCAGCCAAAGCAGCCAGTTTCAAACAAACGGGGCAGTTAGGAGAAGTGATGAAGGAGTCTTCAGAAATCGCCTACAGTTATGTTCGTGCTTTAATGAGCAAACAAGATAAAGCGAATGATTTCTTTGAAAAACATCATGTTCACCTTCATGTACCAGAAGGGGCCACTCCTAAAGATGGTCCTTCTGCGGGCATCACGATGGCCTTAGCACTCTATTCATTAGCGATTAATCGGCCAATCAAACAAGGCTTCGGGATGACTGGAGAGTTGACACTGACAGGCAAAGTATTAGCGATTGGGGGAGTCAAAGAAAAAACCATAGGGGCCAAAAGGGTAGGAGTCAAGAAACTCATCTTCCCTTTAGCTAATCAAAAGGATTTCGAAGAATTACCCGACTACATCAAAAAAGGCATCAAAGCCCATTTTGTTGACTATTTCGATGACGTCCTAAAAATCGTCTTCTAAATATAACGATCGTTTCTCTCCTTAAAAAGTAGGGGCGACCCTCGTGGTCGCCCTCAATGTAATTATTTTTAATCCGTCGCCTTAAAAATTCGATTAGCCAAACTCTTTTTGGAAATAAAGCAAGCGGTCAAAAAGCCAGCATAAACTGCGCCACCCAAGCCACAAGTAATCACATCTTGCCCTGTCAAAAAACAATTTTTGATAGGGGTTTGTATGCGCAGCATATCTTGTTTAAATCGTTTTGGGCTATGTTCTATCCCATAAATTTCTCCATGTTGATAATTTGTGAAATGCTTAGTTGAAAGAGGAGTAGATAATTCATAAGTATCTATTTTACCCTTCAAATGAGGTAAGAAATCATACATTCGATTCAGCATCTTTTGGGAGATTTTTTCCTTATAGGCATCATATTCTTCTCCACGTTTTTTCCATCGTTTATCTTCCCATTTTGAAAACTGATCATATTCGCCTATGCTAATTAACTCTATTGTACTACGCCCTGGATAACGATCTAACCAGGAAGGGTCCTTAGCAGAAGGAAATGAAATATAGAGCACAGGAAACTCGCTATTATCTGGATCTTTTACATAATTTTTTAAATTCTCATCATGATTCGGATTCTCGGGATAAATCCAATAATTTGACTTAGGTAAGTTCAGTTCTTCTGAAGTATGCTTCAAACCTACGTACAAACAAATATGCGAATAAGAAGGGGTGATATTCTTCATTAAATCATTATACTTCTTTATTTCCTCTAAGCCATTGAGTAAAGAATGATAAGTATTATAGATACCGGCACCACTAATTACCTTAGGGGCTTTAATGATATTTCCATCGGCCATTTCTACACCAACCGCTTTACCTTTCTCCACTAAAATACGGTTCACTTTGGCATTAATATACACCTCCCCTCCAGCTCTATAAATAGGCAACTTCATCGTCTCAAAAATCTGGGAAGAACCTCCTATAGGATAACTCCCTCCATTCATATAATGCTTGGTCAACATGGCGTGCATCATAAAACTACTCTTTGAGGGTGGTAAACCATAGTCACCAAATTGTCCAGTTAGTACTCCGATTAATTTTTCATTTTTCGTCAATCCTTCTAAAACCTCTCTGGTTGTTTGACTATAAAAAGGTTTGGCTTTTCTACCAATAAAACCACTAACGAAATTAGGCACAAATTTAGGCAATGCTCTTTGTGCAAATAAACCCTTAGAATTATGGGCAGCAGCTCTCACCATATGAACGTACTTATCAATTGCTTCTTGATCTTCTTGAGCAGGAAAATATTCCTTCATCCGAGCCTTAAAGTTATCTTCTCCTTTGATATAATCAAACTCCTCTTTGCCGAAAATAATTTTATCATAGACTTCTCCCATCTCAGCCCACTTCAATTGATCGTCCGTCAAATATCGAAAAATCCGATTCAGCATTTTCCCTTTTCTATGCACTTCTCCTACATAATGCAATCCGACATCCCACTCATAATCCCTACGCTTAAAAGTATGCATATAACCTCCTGGTTCATAATGCTGCTCCAATATCAAACAACGATAACCCTCCTTAGCTAAAAATCCAGCACATGACATTCCGCCTGGCCCTGAACCAATAACAATCGCATCGTATTTCCCTTTTGGTTTTTCTCTTTTATATGACTTTGCCATCTTGTGATTTTATTAAACTCTTTAAACGAGTTCTCTTTTAGGAATGATCCCTATTTAAATAAATTTGGATTGATAATATTTAATTTATAAGCGTTGCGCAAATTTTCTAATTGTTCCCGATCACTTGCACTTGCTGTTTTTATTCTTTGGTTGATCTCCTGTATTTTTTGAGTGTATTGATAATCATTATAAATCTCCAATACTTTATGCAAATCAGCTGAACTTGTATTCTCTGCCGAACCACTAAACCTTCTTAACAATCCGGCACTACTAATGCTTGTATTAAAAGCCTCATATTCTGGCGAACTCTTTCCATCTATACTAATAATCACATAAGGTATATCTCCATCATAGATAATATCCTTACTCATTCCCAATACTAATTGATTGCGATCTAACTCATGCATCTTATAACCATTCAATTTCGCTTTATGTTTAGGAGAGCAGCCAATATAAAACCCAGCTTCTGAATCTATCAGCCCACCCAAATTACTCGCAATATCAAATGAGTAAGACATCAAAGGCGAACTCTCTACTATAGCAGTTACTACATCATTGCCCACTTTTATTATCTGACTACCTGCCATCAAATAAGGCGCATAAGGCGCAAATACTGGAATGCCAGCCGCCAAATTTAAGGCATTAGCCACATTATTTACTGCCTTATCATTTAATCGGCTCGCCTTCAAGTCTAAGGTGACATGCAATAGCTGCTTATCAAATGCCTTATTATAATAAATCAAGGAAGTGCCCTCTGTTCCTGCATTGGGAAATAAAATACTTCTATCACCGACTTTTGAATATAATTGGTGAATGGCTCTCGGCGCTGCATCAAAAGTCATATCATCCTTCATCTGAGAAGTCAACATGACAGACTGCTTATTATTAAATAAGCCATTTTTTAGATTCCCTGTATAAAGAGTATGCAAACGAATCGTCAATGGTTTGCCAATGCCAATTGGCAAAAAAGGATTGGCAGAGTTTAAGACCTCATTGCGAGTACTCTTCCGAGTCTTAATCCCCATTTCTTTTAAACTAAATAAATTGATCATAGCAATTGAATTAATATTTTAAAAATTGGGGTAGTATCCCAAATTTAATTAAATAAAAAATAATACACTATTAATTTACCATTTATTTAGGACTTTCTTCTTTCCGAGCAAGTAGCTTAGTTAGCTCGATACTAATGATCAAGGTACCTACTAGCAACTTAAGTAGCTAAAGTTAATTATTTCGGCAGTTCTGATGGCCTCTTTTTAGCTTATCCTGCGTTGCTTTTCTTAGCAATAGCCCTGCTATTACTGGCGAAAACCGCCTTGTCTAAGCTAAAAATAAGCTCATCAAGAATGCACAAATAATTACCTTCAACTACTTATCTGCTACTAACGTACTCCATTTTTTTTTCAAAACTTTTCCAAAACTTTTCCAAAATCAAAAACCACTATCGTCTATAAAAGCAAACCTTAACAATTACCCAATAATTATATAATCCCAAAATTATTTTATCATGAGAACTTTTCCTATTAACCTGATTTTATTTTTCTTCATTTCATTCTGTGCATTCAATCAGTCAACCAATGCACAAGAAACAATTGAAATTTGCGATGGTGATAGTATTGAATTGCCATTACCATCCATGGGGGTACCACTATCTAATGGTTGCCCAATGCCGTCAGCAGGCACTATTACAGTTACGAATGAAGCTGGAGAAGTAGTAGACCTTTTAGTGACTCCAAATACCACAACTACCTATACTATTACTCGAACTCATCCGACAAATATTATTCAGTCGCCAGGCCCGATTATTTGTGGAACAGGCTTAGGGACTTATCCTGGTGGACAATATCCACCAATTGGTCCGCAACCACCTATAGGGCCTGCACAGCCATCAACTATTTGCGATTATACTTCTCCAAGTATAGAGGTAACGGTAGTTGTCAATGATTGTGAAACACCAACGAATTCGACCATTGATATTACAGTAGTACCTTTAGTAGAGCCTATTTTACCAGATTATACTATGACTGCTTTACCTATTAGTGTTTTCAATTTTACATTACCGCCATTCCCAAATTCGACCTCTGAGCCAAGTAACACTAATACGACTCCATGCTTATCTACTCAAGGAGGAAATATATCAAATAATTCATGTAACAATGATGATTATCCTTGGCTAAGCGATTTAGTTGACGAAAATGATTGTGCTAATAATAGCTTAGTGGCAGAATATAGTTCAGGAGCATCTCACTACATATATATAGCTAATGATTCTGAAACAGGAGGCACGCTTTATAATGAAGATGGAGTGAAATATTGTGAAAGCACTGAAAATTTTGACTGTTTATCGTTCTATGGATTAAGCGGTTTGACTCCAAATGTATTGTGGACTTGTAGCGGAAAATCTAATGGTAGCATAGCAGAAGAATTAAATGTTAATGTTTACCCAAACCCAAGTCAAGGCGTATTTACTCTTGATTTAAATACCGTGTCAGATGCAGCATTTTTATCCATACATGATTTAAGTGGTCAGCAAATTTTATCGCAATCAGCGAGTATAAGCAATCACTTAGATTTGAGAAATTATCCTAAAGGGATTTACATTATGCGTATCATAGATGGTGCTCAAAATATCAATAAAAAGTTAATAATAGATTAGATAAATAATGGGTTTAGTATTTTGAAATTATAAGTAGCTAATGTAAATAATTTCATCTTGAATAAGTGATTATTTACTTTGAAATACTTAAAAGGACTTACAATTTAAATTGTAAGTCCTTTTTTTGTCATTATAATGTCAGCCTTTATTTTTCTTTCCTAAATATAAAACTGGAATCGTCTAATGAGTATCATAACCCAATTAATAAAATTAAAAACTCTAAAATGAAAAAATTAATCCTAATTTTTTTCTCCATTATTTCAGTTTTTGCATTCAATCAGTCAGCTAATGCACAGGAAATAATTGAAATTTGCAATGGAGAAAGTATTGAATTACCTATGCCGCCAATTGGCATATCTTTAAATTCTAGTTGCTCATCGCCTAATGGCGAAGGTTCTATTACGGTCATAAATGAAGCAGGAGAAATAGTTGATGAAGTAGTATCCCCAAGTGTAACTACTAGCTATACAATTACTAGGAAACATTCTTCTTATACGATGAATTCAGATGTTTGTGGAACGGGTGGGGGAATAGGTCCAGCTGGTCCAGTGACCTATTGTAGCTTTACTTCTCCAAGCATAGAAGTAACAGTCGTAGTAAATGATTGCACTGAACTCCCAACTGATAGTAGCACTACACCAGATAATCCTGATGGACTTTTTCAAATAGTAATAGAATCTTGTCCAGGTGAAGTTATTCAAGCTCAAGCTCCCATATCAAGCCTTGTATGTGGGCAGTTTGCTGTGTCTTTTGAGTATAGTGTTACCCCTTTACTAGATGGTGTAGCACAAACAGAAGATGCCACATCTTCACTAACAATTGAGAGTCCGAACGAAACAACATCTTATGTTGTCGAAAGATTTTATTTTGATGAAAATGGAGAAAGTGTCTGTCAGCTAAATGGGTATCTTCTGATTATTGAAATAGATGAGAATTCCAGTAATTGCATAGAGGAAGATGGAACATCTATTAATAATAGTGATTATCCTTGGTTAGATGATTTAGTAGATGGGGAAGATTGTTGTGAAGTTGGATTGATACAAGAATTTTATAATGGCCCATATTCTTATATTTACCTTTTGCCAGAAGAAGATTGTGATGGATATGGTACATTATACGATAGCGAAGGGCAATTATACTGTACAAGTGGACCTGATTTTGACTGTTTGAGTTTGTACGAATTAACATTTGCGAATGAAATATGGTCTTGTAGCGGATCAGACCCATTATTGCCTCCACCATGTATTTGTGCTGCTGTAGTAGATCCCGTATGTGCCAATGGTGTAGGATATTCTAATGCTTGCTTCGCTGCTTGTGCAGGGGAAACTTCATGGACAAATGGGCCATGTGATACTTCCATTTTTATAGACAATGCTGATTATCCTTGGTTAACAGATGTAATGAGTGGTACTGATTGTTGTACAAGTGGTTTAGTTCAAGAATTTAATAGTGGTCCTTATACTTATATTTACATCTCTCCAGAAGAGGCTTGTGGTGGCTATGGTGTTTTATATGATAGTGAAGGGCAACTTTACTGCACAAGTGCGCCTAATTTCGATTGTGTGAGTTTATATGGATTAAGTAACCCTAATTTGATTTGGTCTTGTGCAACAGATACTCCTGGTCCAATGCCAGGACCATCTGGTCCTGCTTGCCAGTATGAACATACAGGAACTGTTTTTTATGGCCCATGTGATGGGCAGACTTATTATTTCATAGAGCTTGCTGATGGAACTGTACTAGATCCTTATGTTGCGGGAAGTTTTGATTATGAGGAGGGAGATGTAGTATCTTTTTCTTATGAATTAAGTGATTTTACTAGTCCTTGTGGAGGAGCTATTGCTATAGATTTAATTTGTATTCAACTGGATGAAGAGAACCCAACGACTCCAGAACCACCTATATCAGGCGAAATCAATATTCCAGAATATCCATGGATTACAGCGTCTAATGATTGTCAAATATATGAGTATAGTTCAGGACCTTATACCTATGTTATCATTGATGGGGTGATGTATAGTAGTGAAGGACAATTATATTGTACAAGTGGGCCAGGCTTTGATTGTATCAGTTTATATGGATTAAGTAATCAGACGCTTATATGGTCTTGT
>JAHDDN010000536.1 GCA_020629335.1 Chitinophagales bacterium
AAAAACTCATTGCTTGGGGCGGCTGGATTAACCGCAGGCTCTCATTCTTTGAAGGCCAGTGATAGTGCTTCAAAGTCTACTTATGACAAGTTGATGGATCAGGTTGGATTCAATCACTTACCTAATAATGAAATCAAAACGATGAAATCTGTATTACATAAAGCTGCTTCGAGAGGTCATGCAAATCATGGATGGCTCAATAGTTATCATTCCTTTAGTTTTGCTAATTATCGCAATCCTGAGCGGATGAATTTTGGTGTATTGCGCGTATTAAATGATGATGTGGTGGCGCCTTCTAAGGGCTTTGGAAAGCATCCGCATGATAATATGGAGATTGTTTCTATTCCATTGGAAGGTGATTTAGAACATAAGGACAGTATGGGAAATGTGACTGTTATCAAGGAGGGAGATGTGCAAGTGATGAGTGCAGGCACTGGAATTTACCATAGTGAATACAATAAAAATACGGATAAGGAGGTCAAGTTTTTGCAAATTTGGATGTTCCCGAATAAAAAGGATGTGACACCGAGATATGATCAGATTACGCTAAAGGATAATGATGTGGCGAATCAATTTCAACAGATTTTATCTCCTAATGCAGACGATGATGGTGTTTGGGTTCATCAAGATGCTTGGTTTCATTTGGGTAATTTTGAAGCTGGGGAAAAAGTAGATTATAAGCTCCAAGCAAGTGGTAATGGGGCTTATATATTTATGATTGATGGTAGTGCAACTGTGGAAGGGCAATCTTTGAGTAAAAGAGATGGTTTTGGAATTTGGGATACGGATCAGATTTGTATTGAATCGGATAGTTCGTCTAAAATTCTGATTATGGATGTGCCGATGAGTCTTTAATTTTAATTATTCAGTATGAAGTATCTATTAAGCTTTTTTATTCTTATTTTTTTTAGTCCTTTTCTTTTTGCCCAAAATCAGACAATAGAAATCACTGGTAAGGTGGTGGAAAGTGCAAGTCAACAAGCGATTGGATTTGCGACGGTTATGATTACGGATAAAAATACGGAGGAATTATTGACTGGAATGACGACTGCTACCGATGGGACTTTTAAAGTCGAAACGAATACGGAAGAATTCTATGTTTCAATTAGTTTTATTGGCTTAGAAAATAAGGTAATTAGAGATTTTACGATTACTGAAGGAAAGCTTGATTTGGGGATCATTGCTTTGGGGGAAAATAGCCAAGAACTGGACGAGATGATCGTTAGGGCTGAAAAATCTCAAACAGAATTTAGGCTGGATAAAAGAGTATTTAATGTTGGTCAAGATTTAAGTAGTACGGGAGCGAGTGCATTGGAGGTATTGAATAATGTGCCTTCTGTGAATGTAAATATTGAGGGAGAAATTAGTTTAAGAGGAAGTTCGGGGGTGCAGATTTTGATCAATGGAAAGCCTTCTGTATTGGCTAGTGAAGAGGGTAATGCGCTTGGTACTATCACGGCGGATATGATTGATAAAATTGAAGTCATTACAAATCCTTCTGCCAAATATGATGCGGAAGGAACTTCGGGCATTATTAATATTGTCATTAAAAAAGAGGAAAGAAGAGGCTTGAATGGTTCGGCTACTATTAATACGGGCATTCCGCATAATCATAGTTTTGGTTTGAGCTTAAATAGGCGAACTGAAAAGTTTAATCTTTTTAGTCAGCTTGGAGTGGGTTATAGAGAACTGCCGAGCGATAATAAAAATATTAATCAAGACTTAATCAATAATACCATTTTATCATCTAAAGGAACTGCCTACCGTAATGAGACTTTTTACAATTTAATTTTAGGAACGGATTATCATATCAATGCGAATAATGTATTGACCCTTTCTGGAAGTTTTGCTTATGAGGTAGAGGATCAACCTTCCGAAAGTAATTTTAGTTTTCTGGACCCTATGGGAAACATTACAGATATATGGAATCGAACGGAAACAACGGAGGCGACTAATCCCAAATACCGATATGAGTTGCAATATAAAAGTAAATTGAAGGGGCATAAAGATCACAGTTTATTGCTAAGTGCGCTCGGTAACTTTTTTGGTAAAAAACAATCCTCTGATTTTATTACGACTGCTACCTTAGGCAATGAAGACTTTGCTGATCAAAAAACGGCCACGGAATTTCAGGAAGGAAAATATACTTTTAATTTAGATTATACCAAGCCTTTTTCTGATCAATTCACTTTAGAAACGGGTGCACAGTATGTCGTTAATAATGTAAGTAATGATTATGAAGTACTCAATGATAATGATGGAGTATGGGTGACGGATGATAATTTGACAAACGTTTTTGAATACGATCAGAAGGTATTAGGCGTGTATGCAACGACGGCTTATGAAGTGGATAGATGGGGCGTAAAAGTAGGTTTGCGCATGGAAAATACCGATCTCAAAACCTTGTTGATCAATACGAATGCTTCTAACGATCAGAACTTTACTAATTTTTTCCCCACTTTTCATAGCTCCTACAAATTGACGGATGCCCTCTCCTTGCAAGCGGATTATTCCAGACGAATTCTAAGGCCAAGACTTTGGAGTTTGAATCCATTTTTTAATATCCGAAATAACTTTGCTATCCGAACGGGTAATCCTAATTTATTGCCTGAGTTTACGGATTCTTATGAAGTCTCCAGTATTTATATTGCTGGTAAAGCCTCTTTAAACTTTGGCGTTTATTATCGCTATACGACTGATGTGATAGAGCGAGTTTCTACTTTTGAAAATAATGTCAATACGACTATTCCTGAAAACATCGGTACTAATAAGGCGACAGGAATTGAGTTTAATGCCAAATATGCGCCGTCTAAGAAGCTATCTTTCAATGGAGATCTTAATTATAATTATTTCAATCGTCAAGGAGAATTTGAAGCCACTTCTTTTGATTTTAATGGCGACCAATGGACTGCTAAGTTAAGGGCTAAGATTAAATTACCTTCTAATTTTGATTTTGAAGTAACGGGACATTATCAATCTAAATACCAAACAATTCAGAGAGAAATATCAGGCAACTTATTTGCAGATTTAGGACTCAGAAAAAAGATATTGAAAAATCGAGGCGTATTGAACTTTAGTATCCGAGATATTTTTGCTTCCAGGATTAGAGAAAGTGAAACCAATCAAAGCAATTTTTATTTATACAGCTTTCGTCAAAGAGGTCGATTTATTACGCTTGGTTTTAGCTATGGATTTGGTAAAGGAGAGGCGATGGAATTTTCGGGGCATAAGAGGTATTAGGTTTTAGCATTCAATTTTTATTATCAGGGCGTGCCCTGCGCTCGCTAAATCGAAGTGCGCAGCACAAGCCATTTATCATTCATCATTACACATTATGCATTCGCCAAAGGCGCAGGTAGGGCTATCCGCTCTTATGTGGCTATGCTGCTCCTATTCCGCTAAGGCGCACTTGTCTCTAATTGGAGCCTACGTGCGCCTAAGCTTCATTAGGAGCAGCATATACGCCACATACCGCTTCTATCCCTCACGCAATTTTTAGTAGTTGGTAT
>JAHDDN010000040.1 GCA_020629335.1 Chitinophagales bacterium
TATCACGCAGTCACTTACAACCAAATTTTTAATGTAACTTAAATGCGCTATTCAGTAAATCTTTTTAAATCTATCCATAAAGTAGAATATGATTGGGATCAAACTGCTATGATTGCACAAGACGCAGTTTATTGCTATTTCAAGTTTCTACATAAAAAGTATTCTGATGAAAATACATCTGAGGATTATAATAAAAATGAACAAAGTAATATGAATTTAAATACCATACTTTATGGTCCTCCTGGTACAGGAAAGACATATAATACGATAAGCTATGCAGTTGCAATTGTAGAAGGCAAGTCTATTGAATATATAAGAGGAGAAAAGGATCGCAAGAGCGTGCTAAGGAGATTTAGAGATTATCTTTCAAATGAACGCATACAATTCACTACTTTCCATCAAAGCATGAGTTATGAAGATTTTA
Source organism: Chitinophagales bacterium (assembly GCA_020629335.1). The sequence goes on from JAHDDN010000040.1 coordinate 425, forward strand.
TTGAAGGTATAAAACCTGTAATGGGAGAGAATGATTCAGAAAGTGTACTCTATGAAATTCGTGATGGTATTTTTAAAAAAACCTGTATTGAATCTGCATTTGAAAAATTAAATATTGTAGATCAATCAAATTATGAGTTGCTATCATTCGACAATAGATATGATTTGCTATTAGATAGAATATCAGACTCACCGGAGCCATTTGAGATTGAGTTGAAAACAGGTAATTACATTAAAATTATTAATGTATCAGATAGAGGTAATTTAGAAGTCAAGCATAATTCTGGTACACGGTCATATATAGTGTCAAAACAACGACTGGAGAAAGTTTATAAAAGTTTGAAAAATTATGATAATGTTTCAAATATAAATACAGCCATAAGAGAAATTATTGGTGGTAGTAATGCGTCAGCTTATTGGGCAATAAATAAGTATTTGCATGAAATGGAAAGTGTGAAAAGGGACAGTGCTAACTTTTCTTTTACTTATGAGCAAAAAAAGAAACTAGTCTCTGAAGGTATAGTAGATTATAAAATTAAGCCCAAAAATTATGTGCTTATCATAGATGAAATCAATAGAGGAAACATAGCACAGATTTTTGGAGAACTTATTACACTATTAGAACCTAATAAACGTGCTGGGGAAGAAGAAGCTCTTGAAATTACACTTCCATATTCGCAAGAAAATTTTTCCGTACCCAATAATCTTTATGTCCTTGGTACTATGAATACAGCTGACCGTAGTGTCGAAGCTTTGGATACAGCATTGAGACGTAGGTTCTCTTTTATAGAAATGGCACCAAAACCTGAGATAATTAACGAAGTCGAAAACTATGATGGTGAATTAGATTTAGTTGCTTTACTAACAGCTATTAATTCCAGAATCGAAAGACTCTTAGATAAAGACCATTGCATTGGTCACTCTTATTTTCTACAGGTTAAAAATGATGATGATTTAATATCCGCATTTAAAGATAAGGTGATCCCATTATTAGAAGAGTACTTTTTGGGAGATATGGCGAAGGTAGGATTGGTGCTTGGGGAAACTTTTGTAGAACAATCAGAATCTAGTAAAATGTATGAGCTCAAACCTTTTAACGGGGTAGATGATGGATATGCAGAGGATATGAAAGAGAAAAAAGTCTTTAGAATCACCCATTCGGATAAATGGCAGTTTGAGACTATTTATGAGTAGACCTCGCGTCATACAAGTTTTTGAGCATGAGAAAATCACTACCACACCAAACCGTCGTGGAGAATCAATCGATGCATCTGAGTTAAAAGCACTTCTAACTTTTAATGATCAGAATCACAATGAATATTTTGTTCCTATAAGAGAAGGGGTAAAGTTCACTAGTTATGTTGGTGTTATTCAGATTGGTAGTTTAACTTTAGAGATACTACCTAAAGCAGATCGCTCTCAGGATAATTCAGATGAAGACTATAATCAATGGCGCGATGTTTTGCTGACCATGTTGCATATATGTAGTCATATCAATGTTGATTCAGTTAGTGAAGCCAAACTGAAAAGACGTCAAGCCTCATTATTGGATCTCTATTTTCAAATGTATCTAGAAGAAATTAAGCGTGTTGTTCATAAAGGGTTATTTAAAAAATATAAACAGCATACAGAAAATATAAATGTATGGAAAGGATGTATGCGGTTTTCACAGCATATTCAAAAGAATATAATTGCAAAAGATAAGTTTTATACTTCACATATTATTTATTCCAGAGATCATATAGTAAACCAAATACTTAAAAGAGGCTTGCGTATTATTTCTGCTATCTCAAAAAATCCAGATATTATTTCTCAGTGCCGTACTTTATTGATTGATTTTGATGATGTTGCAGATGTTAAGATCACAGATAAATCATTTCAGAGGATTAACCCTTCAAGAAAACTCCATTCTTTTCAATCCGCTTTGAAAATAGCACATATCATAATTTTAAATTACTCCCCAGATATTAAATCTGGAGGGACAAAATTGTTGGCACTTTTGTTTGATATGAATCTACTTTGGGAAAAGTTTATATACAGGATATTAAGTTCTATTGAACAGGATGATTATCATATACATGATCAACAATCCCAAAAATTTTGGGAATCAAAAACTGTTCGTCCAGATATAGTCCTTCGACATAAAGAAACAAATGAAACATACATCATAGATACTAAGTGGAAAATTATTGATCATCATAAACCTTCAGATGCTGACCTTAAGCAAATGTATGTTTATAATTTATATTGGGATGCGGCCAAGAGTATGTTGCTGTATCCTTCTAATGTTGATGTGGATGAAGTATTTGGGCATTTTCATAAAGGACGAGAAGGTATGAATGCTTGTAAAATTGGTTTTTTGAGAGTGTTAGATGATAAGGGGAAATTGGATAAACAAATAGGGGATAGGGTGTTAGGGAAGTTGGGGTGAGAATCTGAGGTATTATACTCATCTGATATTAAAATGAAAATTCATTTGTGCTGAGTTGCCTGCATATCTGCCATTGCCTTCGATTATTGTCACCGGAATATAAAATCCTTTGTCTTTATATTTAACGAAATCAGAATATGTTAGTTTATATGTCTCGTTGGCTGAATCTATATGTTTTTCTTTAGCCTCACTTAAATAACACGTGAGTCTGATAAATTGATTTTCATTGATTGATATACTTATTTTTTCACCAGAGTATAGCACTTTGTCATTAATCTTTGCATAATAGGACCATTCATTTCCTACATGGTTGTTGTAGGCCAATGCAACCTTGTTGAATTCTAATGAAAACTTCTCTGATGTTGGCTTTACATAATTTGAATAAATGTATTCTGAGTGGTTCTTTTCAAAAACTTTTACTATTAATGAATAGGAAAAGCTATTAGTAATTAATGAAAAAACTAACCAAGCAATGACCTTAAAGAAACTCAGTTGCATGCGCTAAATTTTAATAATTAAGAAATTACCTATGTTAGGAATTATTAAATAATAATAGCCATTTGCATTGTTAGATAAGTCAATTACTAATTCTCCACTTTGATTGGTATTTAAAATAGTATTTCCGTTAATGGGTATTTCTTCTCCAAATACATTGACTATTCTTATATCAATGATTTGCGGATTTACCTTTAATGTAAAGACATCTGATGTTGGGTTAGGTGCAATTTGTATCTCCAATAATTCAGATTCAATTAATGAATCGTATTCTACTTTAATCGTGTCTTTAGCAGAACATCCGGTCATTAGATTAATGCCCTCTATAATATATATTCCTGGTTGATTGACTTCTATTGATGATGCGTTTGAGCCAGTACTCCATAAAAAATCAACGTTGGGACCTGTAGCTGCAGTATTGCCAATAATAATTGATTCGCCTGGCTTTATGATTTCTAAAGAATCTAATCCAACAACAGGTAGTGGATGTACTGTAGTACCGCTTATTAACGTGTCCTGACAGCCATTATTGTCTTCGTAGTAATTTGTTATTTGATACTCTCCGGGAAACACTGGGTCGAAAGTGTAAAAAAAGCCATCTAGCTCTTCAAATGCAAGATTATTTAACAATAATTGAAACTCTGCCGTTCCGTTGCTCTGATTAATGGATATTTCTGTTGCTGGATCTTTTTCGCAATATTCAGGTAATAGATTGTTGAGTTGCAAATCTGGTTTTGGATGCACAGTATTAACTACATCAGAATATACGTCTGTACATTGAGCATTATTTGTATATGTATAACTAACAAGAATATTTGAAGCTTCGGAAGTAGGAATAAATGTAGCCAGTCCATTGTTAAGGTCATTTACAAACTGTCCTTCAAAAGTACCACCTATAATATTGGCGATAATTTCAGATCTATCTTGAAACGCACAATATGTACTTTCGAGACCTGTAAAGTTAACATAGGTGACCTCATCTATATTTATTTGAGTAGAAAAGCTGTCAATACATTCGTTATTATTATCGACTATACCTATTATCATGTAGGAGCCATTAGCTAAAGTATCCGATAATGTAAATTCATTGTCCTGGAGGAAAGAATATGTTTTATTTTCTACTGTAAACTCGTAGTTGCTCATGCTGAATACGCTTGTGCTCGAGTTGTTAATTTTTAAAAACTCATTTTCACAAGTTTTCTGAAAATCAAATGAGGCCTTAGGTTGAAGTTTCGTTGAGAGAGATAGGGTAGTGTCGATTGTGTAGCCACATTCAGTAATTTCATAGGTTGCTATTATGGAATTATTAGTGCCATTTTCAACAAATGTACCGATTAAAGAATCTCTTGCTATTAACGAAGTTCCGTTTATATCACTATATATTACTTCTGTGTATGCTAAATCATAAATTGAGTTATCTTTTATGAATAAAGTATCTCCAGTGAAACACTCCGAACGAGGAATACTAAAATCAATAATAGGGAAGCGTCGCAAGTTTATAAATATAGTATCAATCAGTACTTTTTGTAATGAATCAACAGGAGTAGAAATTAATATTAATGAATCTAAGTTTTGAATGTTGACACTGTCGCTAGTTGTAAGGATGTTGCCAGATTCTATGTTAATCCATTCTGCGGAATATTGCATTGTGTCATAAGGTGTATTAAAATGAATTTGATTAGTTGGTTCAACACAAAGAATCGTATCTACTTTATTAAATAAAGAGTCTTGGCCAAATAGTTTTGGTGTCAAAAGATAAAATAATAATAAAAGAATAATTGTCTTCATATACAATTCTCAGAATATTCATTATTGAATGTGGCACCTTCTTCGTCTATCCGCGTAAGGTTTATATGATAACTGCCTTGTCTTTCTACAATAGATGAGATCAGAATACCTCTTTCAGGTAGTTCTATTAAGTCAAGAATTTTAACGAATTTTTCATTAGGATATCTATTGCACCATTGAGAGCCAAAAGATTCTAATTCTGATGAAAATAATTGTTGGTCACTCCCGCTTACTTGAACGCCAGCAATGACTATATTGTCTCTTGAAAGGTATAATGCTTTAAAGTCAGATACAGGATAGATTTCTACTTCGTTAATAAAAGCACTTTCTGTTTCTAAATTGATCTCGATTGTTCTAGCAATATTATTAATTATGCCTGCTATATATAATGATTCGTCTTGCACGAACGATTGTACGCCAAAGAAAAGTTGATCATTAGATAGATCATATTTTTTATAAGCTGTTCCTACTGCGTTATCTATTATTAAATCTGTACCATCGGGATGGTTGTTTAGAATATAAAAGGAATCTTGATTGATTATGGCTATATCTGAAATAGTACAGTTTTCGAAATAGGTTTTAAACCACATGGGTTCCAATGCATCGTTCAATTTGAGTACACATGAATAGTTTACTCCCTGGGTTATTACTTTACCACAAATGAGTATATTTCTATTTTCATCGAGGCTAAAGTTTGTGAAGCCTAAAGAGCTAATGTCATTATATGATGTATCTATATACTCCTCTAATGATGTAGTTTCTTTAGAAATATTAAATGCATCATCAATAATTGATAGAATGAATTTATCATTTAGGTCTGTAAACCCAATCAGGTATCCGTTTGGAATGGTATCAAAGAAATTTATCCGCCCTTTTCCAATATCTAGTACTGACTCTTGCATTATTTCCCAATTTTCATTTTCTAAGAATTGTTTATAGCGATTTATTTTTATTTCTGAATCAACAGTTTCTATTGCAGTAATAAATTCAGAGTCGTTAATAGCTACTAGGTCGGATTTAGTATTGGAATTTATCATTTGAGATGAAATAGTGATGTTGTAATTTGGTATATCTTCTCTCTCTAAATCCCATCGATCTACATTGCATGATACTAAAATCATGAGTGAATAAATTGGGATATATCTAAAAGTTGAATTCATAAATTAATTTAGATTAACAAATAACCCATAGCCAAGATAGTTATCTCCTATAGCTGGTTTAAATGAAAGAATACAATCTGTATCAGAGTCAGGACCTCTTAATTTTTCATTTTCAAAAACATTTCTATAGTATGCTTTTTGCCTATTGTTATTAATTTTTAAATGAGCATATTGGGTTCCAAAGATTGCCACTGCTAACCCAGTACTTATAAGAAAATGTTTATGGTGCTTATTAGCTCTATTGTAGTTAGCATCACTTATTCTTAGTGTTTCAGCTGACTTATGGTTATTGTAAAATTTGTTTGATTGAAGTTTGCTATAAATTGCATAACCAGATGAAGCTAAAAATGAAGTCCCATAAAGAACTGCAATACTATTTCTAATGGTTGAGTTAGGATGACCTCTTTTTAAATGACCTTTTCCAACAATTAGATAATCTGATGTTTTTAGGTCAGTCCAATTAAAGACAGGAGGTTCATCAACAATGCAATCACAGTTGTCATCATTCCATCCATTATATGGGTTATACCATTTTCCCTTTGGTGTATTTTGTGATCGATAATATATATCTGCATCATCATCATTACAATCGCATTTTTTTCGGACTTCTGGGTCTTTGCTTTTACATGCATCTATTGTATATCCATCACCATCCGCATCATCTCCTAATTGATCTTCTCCATCACAATTTTGATCTACACCATCAGCTATTATTTCTTTAGCACCAGGATTGATCGAAGGATCTTGTGGAGCGCAGTCTATTAAGTCGTTATAGCCATCTTTATCTGAGTCAGGTGGTTTAGGTTGATCACAGCATGGTTCAAATTTTTCAGGGTCTGGTTTCATAAATTTAGTAACAAGTGTGTTGTCCTTTTTGCTCTTCGGTACCTTCATGGCAACTTTACCATCATCCAAATTTTTTATTTCCCTAATTTTTAGAACATAGTTGTCTTCTGTTAACTTGTACATTTCATACTTCAACTCTTTTATAAGATTCTCACCTTTAATACCTTTAGTTGCATCGGTTATGAATGTGCTATTTACATCAAAGGAACTAATGTCCTTTTGAACAAAGTAAAGTGATCCCCTGTAGCGTGTTGTTAAGACTTTGCTGCCAGGATCGATAATATTCATATTACTAACCTCATCTTTAATGTCATTTGGACTTGGGTTTGTTTTATGTAGGAAATCAAAATTTGGACAATCAAACGTCTCATATGTTCTCGATAGTAATCCGAAAGTGTTTGATTTTGTACGCAAACTTTTTATAAATGATTCCCTATTGCCGCCATCCATTGATGATGTTGTGAAGTTTGGGGAAAGTAACCTATACAATGCGATTTCATTGGAATTTCGAATTCTAGGAATTTCTGTTCTATCAGTAACAACCCGGACGTATTTTTTGAACTCAAAATATTCTGTAACTATTTCACATTTTTTTTCAGCAATCTCTAAGTCGGACATTGTTAATCTTTGCCCATTGCTATAATAACAATAAATTGAAAAAATAAATATGAAGGTTATTCTGAACATTAAAACTTAATCAGTTTTAGATCTAATTCAGAAATTAAACCCTTGTCGTTATACACTATTTTATTCACCCTTACATCGGTCACATAACTACCCTTGGTAAGCATTTTCGCATCAATGAAGGCCCCTGCATTATTTCCGAATGCTTTACCATTTTCAGTAATTTTTATCTTGGGATCACATAATGCAGTTATGAGGTTTCTTATTGATTCCGATTTGTTTCTTACTTTCCTTGGTATGGATGTACCAGGGTCATATTGCCCCACTACTATAATGTCATTCTTTAGCTTATTTTGAAGATCACGCGTTGATATCTTGCTGAGCTTTTTCCACGTTTTAGATTCTGTAAAACCATCTTCTTTATTTTCTACAGTTGTAGAAATGGAAACCCAACCATATCTTTCGGTCGTTATCGAACAATTTTTAGATTTTTTTGTACTAAAATTTATTTCAGAATTTGAAGACCATTCATATTTGTCTCCTGATTTAGAATCATATTCCAAACTGATGACGCAAGGTTCTCCCTTGTATATATCGTCATGGATGAGTTTTATTATTGGACAACCTTTATTTGATGGTGGGCCAGATCTGCCTGGGCACTTGTCGTCACTATTATTCACCCATATTCCATTAGGTGCCTTTCCTTCTATAAATTTGGAGAAGTCATTTTGATCTCCTAATCCATCACCATCTTGATCTTTGTAAAATTTAATTTTATTCTCCTTTTCCTTAACCAGGATTTTCTCCGAAAAAGTGATTCCTTCATCACTTTTCAATACAATCTCATAATTTCCAGGTTTATCATACTTGTATCTTGTCGGGGTATTGCCTTCAAAGACTTCCGGGTCAAAGTTCCATTGATAATCATCTCCTAGCCCTATTGACTTGTTTACAGGATAAAAGAATTCTCCTACTGTTAATCCTTCATCAGGAATGTTTAAATCAAATGAAACATTTTTTCCAATATTTTCATTATTACTAACGCTTATTGGTTCAACATCAGGCTCTTCGACTGCTTCAGTTGATTGATAATTTTCTTTACCATTTCTGCTGCTTAAATCCTTTTCGTCATAATTGATTTTTTCAATAGTTTCAGTCTTCTCCAATGGCTCTTCGGTTATGCTTATTTCGTCAACCCTTGGTTCGTTTATTGGACTATATCCAGTTGTTGAAGTTTCCTTTTGAGGAAGGAAATTTGGTAGTTTTTTGTAATTGCATAGCAGTAATACAGCAATAGACAATAATAAAACAGCTATAATAAGATTTTTCAAAAGCAATAAAAAACCTTTAGCTCTGCTTTCTGATGTGTAGATAGTTTTAGAACATTTAAGACAAACGATGACTTGAGAATCCTTATCACTCTCAGAACCAATCGATATTCTGTTCGGACATTTATTTTTTGAGCAAACGTGCATTATTTGATTTGGTATACTAAGTAGTTATCACCTACAAGTGCCTTTATATTTTGTTGGTCTATTGATTCATTTTTGTTTAACCAGTCCTGTATTCCTTTATTGCTATTTTTATTTTTCTCTTTTATGAATGCTTTTATATCATTGTCTTTTATACCAATATTTTCATATTTAGTTCTAAAGTACTTAGAAACATTACTTTGAAATTGGTCAAAACTATTTATAGTTTTATTTTCGCTGTATTCTGAGAAAGATTCAGGTACTAGGTAAAATTGATATATTCCATTTTCTATTTTCTTAACCTCTATATATTTATTTGAACTATAGTTTTTGGAATTCACTATCTCCTTTCCTTGTTGTGTTTCTTTTTTAGTTGTCTTTGAATTCAGAGTTAAAATATCTAATTGAGATAATAGAAAAGCTGCGGAAAGCAGGGTTAACCATATATAGGGCAGCCATCTCAGAAACGACTTATTCTTTTTTTCTAGAGTCTCAATCCTTTCATTTAACATTTCTAGTTTAGAATAAATTGATCTGTCATCTTTAATCTTTGGTTTCGATATATTTTGAATTGTATTTTGCTTTTCTTGATAATTTTCGCTAGCCACATTTATTTCTTCCAACAGATTAATTTTTCCTTCAGTACCCGGAGAAATAGGAGTAAATGATAAATTTTCTTTAATACTTTTTGATATTTGCTTCTGAAAATGCTTGAGAGTAAAATCTATATCTTTAAAACCATAAAACTTGATATTCTTATTAATAGAAACATTTTCATGATTTAAGAACCTTTGAAATTCTCGTTCAATTAGTTCAATAACTTGCTCATTACTGGAGGCAATGCGACAATCTATGACTTCTATAATAATACCTAAAGGTCTACCACCTCTAATCTCACCTTTATTGCTTGCTCCACTAAATCCATGTCTTACATAAATCAGCTTTGATTTATTTCTTTTGTTGTGGATAAAGGCGTCAATTTCACCATCTTTTTTGGGCTTCAGTAGTGCTTCAAATTCTCGAGACCTTGAACTTGGAAAAGAACTATAACCTTCAGGTGGTGCTCCAAAAAAAATGACATTTATTTCAGACCTTTTCATTTTTTAAAATTTAAACCCGAAAATAGAAGTGTATTTTTTTATAATTAGTGACCATAGTTTACTAGGATAGTCATCGTTAGATAATACCCAAGACTGTTTATCATCCCCGATGTCACTAAATGTTCCATTTGAAAAAGGAATGAATTTTACTGGGTCTAGACCTTTGACATTTAGTATGGCATTCTTCAATGAATTGTAGTTCTCATTATCGTAGATATATTTTTTAACTTCCGCTTCATCCACCGTGCCTTTCTGTTGAACTGGCATTTTATCCACCTTATTTAGCATAAATATTAACCTATCATTGTTTTTAGGTTTTATCATTGATACAAAACTTGACAATCTATCAGAATAAGCTGATTGCATTGCATCATCTTTGAGCATATTTTTTTCGAAAATAAAAACTAATATTTTTTGAATATCTTTTGAAAACAATGAAGCAAAATATGCTCTATTTGAATTGTCGTATGGGTTCTGATCACTAAAAAAGTGTTCGCCTGGTGCTTCAAGAATATGATATATGAGTTTATTGTCTTTATAGATATCTACAAGTAAAAAGTTTATTGGTGCTGTAGGATCTGGAGCATAATCTCTGGAATTTAGAAGTTCTTGGAATTTTTCACATGCTTCTGGGTAGTCATTATCTGTTCTAAAGTCCTCATTAGGTAGTACCTTGAAGTTTCCATTCTTCTTTAAAAATTTTGCTAATCTTAATAATGTTACAGTTTTCCCAGTTGATTTAGAACCCACAAGTATTATCAAGGGCTTATTGATGGAATTTAGCCTTGGTATTATTTCGTCTATATGCATATCTTATTAATCTTTTAAAACCATTTGATAAAAAACAATGAAAGCTCCTAAATCTATGCCTATTGCTATTGCAAGGCTTAACCAAAATGAAGACCAATGATTATTAGAATGTTTCAAAAATGGTAATAGTCCAGAAATCTTGTCAAGTTCTAAGCTTGGAACTGGTAGTGATAGTGCTTTCGTAAACTGTTGTATTTTATCACTACCACCCATGGACAATAAAGCATTTTTTATACAAGAATGTGAGCTTTCATAAAAGTTGTGAGCTTTTTCTAATTCTTTAGAACATTCCAAATTGGTCAAAGTGGGAAATGACGAATTACAGTTTTTAATGTTTTCCAGTATTTCGATCCTCTCTAATGAATCAGCACAATTAGTCATCGTTGCTTGATACCTCATGCCATCTAATTTAATTTTTAATTGTGCCTCCCAATTAGCAGTTATATCGTCTGAAGCCCGAATAGCGTGAGTCAAGTTACTTTTATGATTTTTACAACTAGGTCGACGAAGAATTGCATTAACTAACTCTGGCTTTGTTTGTAAGATTTCTTCAACGGATGACCGCATTTTTGAGGCTTGATCATGATATCCATGATTATCTTCATTAGTCATTTCATTCCGAAAATCATGTATTCTACTTTTAACTTCAGTTTCATAATCTGAAATAATACTATTTGCTATGGTAGATCCTTGAGAGCTTAAATTATTAAATTCAACTATCGCTTTATTAAAGCTTTCTGATCTTATATCATTCATTTTGAGCATTGTAAAAAACTTATGAGTATTGGTACTCAAACTTATAGACCATATAAGAAGAAATATTAACCCCACAAATAACATAAGCCCTAATTTTCTATCACCTCCTGCTTTCTTTAAAATATGTAATAAAGCAGCTAATAATAAAACAACAGCTAATCCAATAATGTAAGCAAACAATTTAGGTATTTCAAAAGAAGAACATAATGATTCAGCTGTAGCATATACGCTGATTCCACCTAACAACACGTATAGAAATATTCCTAATAGTTGAGATGTATCAATTTGATTATCTAGTGAGTTTCGCATAATTAATATTCAAGTATAAGATGATTTAATTCGTTTTCTATTTTCCAGCTTTTGAATCTATTGAGAAATGACTTTCCCAATAAAATAATATCCTCAGATTCATTAGTTGAGCATAGGACATTTTGTACTTTGACACCATCTACGATTACGTACGGAACTACAAATCGACTTGCAATTTTTATACTTCCATCAGCAATAGTGTATAAGCCTGGTTGGAGATAGTCATTTTTCGATATTACCTTGTTCTCTAGTAACATTTCCTCTAATGCAACAGGAACGGACAAGTCAGATGCTCCGCTATCTAAAATTACATTGGCATCAATACCCCCAATATTTACTTCAAGAATTGATACCCCACCTGACTCATAAAGCTGAATTACTTCTTTTTTGTTCTTATTGAATGACAGATTACTGTCGCTAAAAGGATTCTCTTTACTTTTTTCCTCTGATTTTCGGTTGACCTCATATAACATATACGAGAGGCCATTATAAAAGATTTCTTGATCCTTTTGAGAATTAGCGTAATAAAGATGTATATAGTCAAAATGATTTATAGCTTCTGGTCTGTCTGAAAATTCAGCCGCATAAGACCACAAAAGAGCTTCTTCGTTTACTTTTACACAATTTTTAGTTCCATCTTGGCATTTAAGGATAACAACTGGTTTATTTAAGTAACTACCTTTTTGTAGAGATTCGATTTGAGAAATATTTATTTCTAATTCATTATAATTAATAGATGTTTTTAAGTAGTCTGGAAAAAGTGCAGCTTCATTATCTTTCCATATATATCTGATCAATATATTATCGTTATCATTAGTTGATAACTGAATTTGTTTTTGGCCACCATATATATTTTCCTTCTCCGATAATTCTTTATTTAAATAATCTGATAAATAGGTTGCGGTTTCATCAACAGTTAGTAATTGAGAATAAAGACCATATGTATTTAAAATCAATAATATGCTTAGGCTAATGTTTCTCATTTTATTGTCAGATTTATTTCTACAGGAAGGTGATCACTGTAACTATTTCTTTTCCACTGAACATCATTGCACTCTCCATTTGAAATGAAGTCAATTACATGACCTTCTGGAATAGCACTACGTAGTTTGTACAAAACATTATCTTCTGCTCGACTAAGGTAATTGCCTTTTTTGCATGTTTTTTTTAAAGAAGTTTTGTGTCCATCTAAAGCACTTTTAAATCCATAATTAAAAGCCTTAGTAAATGCTAAATCGTCAATTTTTAGATTCATATCTCCACACCATAATAGATTACTATAGTTTTGTATTTGAATCCACTCTGTTATAGCATCTATCTCATCCCTTTCAGGATAGTATTTAGTATGTGTGCATGCATGATAATTTATTATTGATATTATCTCATTTCGAAATTGAAATTGAGCTAGAGCAGGTTCCCGGCATACTTGCCGATCAAGTTGTTTAATGAGTTTGACTGTCTTTTTTAGCTTAACTTTCGAAGGTTTCCACAAGAAAGCATATCGTTCTCTCTTGTAAGGACTTGCATCTCCTGTAGGATCAGTATAAGCATAATCCCATTTCGATCCCATTCTATTGAGTTGGTCAGCAAGCCTTGCTACAGCTTGTACGCCACCTGGATGTTTAGCGACCACCTCTTGTATGGCAACAATATCCGCATGTTTTATTTCTTTTGCAATAAGTGAAATTTCCTCATCGTTTCTGCTTTGACCAAAGTCTTTTAGATTCCATGAGACAATGCTTAATTCTTGGCAATTTACCAGTGTAAAAGAACCTAGTAAGGTCGATAGGAGAAAGAATACGATTCTTAGGCTTAGCATAATTAAGTTGGTTCTACTTAATTGGCTCTGCGGGGAAATGTATAATTATAAAAAAAATATTAAAAGTCCAAAGTTTTGATTCAGAATAGTATTAACTGCATACTGTAGAAGATGAAATACAAATGCGTCTAATCAATCATTTCTTTTTAAACTAATGAGCAATATAATTGCCCATATTACATCTATAAGATTCCAAAGTGTTCTACCCAGAGTTACTTTAAATATGGGATTGATAATTAATGCACTTAGGATATAGAAAATAGCCATTTGATTGTTGTTGTTTTCTTTCTCATGATATGCTAGTAATGCAAATCCAATCATTCCAATAGTCCTAACTAGTTGAAAATAGGTGTAAGGCATCATTGGTAAAAGGCATAATATAAAAAGTATGATTAGTAGAACTTTTAGATATTTATATGTATTGATAGACATAGGACATTGTTTACGAAATAAAAATCATGAGCAACTTAAATACTAAAGTAATACTTACTATGTATCTTTTTTTTGTATTCAATTTAATCTCAAACGCTCAATGCATGATCACCAAAACCGAATACGAAAGCATCATTGATAATCTAGAATACAAAGATCCCATTGTTGGCTTATATTTCCTTCAAGGCCAGACACTGCTTTATGAAAACGACAGTCTGATACGTAGGCAATTTGATGATAACTTAGATTGGTGGTATATCATACCATCGGAAGATAGTTATACAGTCTGTCATACCGATTATACGGTAAGCCAAGAATTTACTGCAACCTTTTATGGCGTAGCTCCTGATGCTTATGACTACGAAGTCGAATATCATCATACAGGTGAAAAAGCACGCGCTCAAACGGTGCTTAGGTATGCAGATCAAAAAGATACCGATTCAGAAAAGATCATGATTTACGAATTTATGGTCCCGCCTAAAAAAGCAACATTGATGGGGGCGAGGGAAGGCCAAAAAGTTAAGTGGGTATTTTTGTGGACCAACATGACCTTAGATCAATTGTATTATGAAGATAGTTTGCAACAAGAAGCTTTCTATACGACCATGTATGAACAGTATAATGCAAAAGAATGGACTGATGATGAAATAACGAATCTTCTCGAGACTGCTGATAATGATTTTTCAAAAGAAATCAGAAAGCAACTTGATCTAGGTACGATCCATAATTATCCAGGAAGCTATTTGTTGCCAGATAATATATCAGAGGATAGATTTTTAATCGTGTCTGTCAATACTTTATTTTATGATCGCGTAAGTTATTTTATAATGTTCGAAAAATTTAATGAAAAAATAATACGGGTTGATTTTAAAATTGATAAAGATGGGGGATTAGTCAAAATGCTATCATTGAATCCATCATACTATCATAATAAAAAACTCATTCAGTTTTTATCGGAAAACAATCAAATGTTTGATGACGAATTATGGAGATAGGAGGAACATTAATTTATAGAAAAAAATAATTATTAAATGCCAATCTACTGCGAACATATTCAAATCGTCATCCCTAAAGCTGTCCTTGAAATTAAATATAAGGGAGGGGTAGACCAATTTAAAAAGGATTACCATTGGAAGCGACCGCCTCACCATGAGGATAATGAATTAATATCTATAGCATCTATGGAAAATGCATTTCCTACGCCTGAAGGACTGCATTATGATAGTCATAAGAAAACATCTCAGGATTTTGTCATAGTGGCCAGATATGGTGCGCCAGCACTTTCGTGGGAAGTCGATTGGTGTTTGACGAATAAGGTTTTCATTTGGCATAAGGATTGTCGCCCTTCGTCTTTAAGTGAGATGCACAAGCGCTGTGCATTAACTGTTGACGAAATAGCGAAAGCCTTCGATTTAGGTGAAGAACCTTTCGCAGATATTTATTAATATATAGATAATCAACAATGGCATTAGAATCATATAGAGACATTATTGGTCAACATACGGTAAGACCTACACAAGATCAAATTACTGCGTTCGTCAATTACGTTTCGAATGCGCACTCTTGGTATAAGCATTTGCCAGGATTAGGGCCAGGCGCAGAATTCTTCTTATTCATCAATCCTGCTGCAGGCTATGCCAGAAAATTAAATAGGACTACAGGCCAATATGATTTTCGTATCAAGCAGGTAGGCGAGAAATTTTTTCATTACAATCAAATGCCGACACAGACCTATCATACTAAATTTGGACATTTGGCATTTAGTAGCAAGCATGGAACGATTGTGTTTTTAAAAACAGCTCAAGGTCTATCAAGCAGTAAGGTGACCAAGCCCTATATGTTTCTTCCAGATGGTACGCATTTAGAGATGCCAGAACAGATTTTAGAAGCTGCTCGTTGTTCATTGACTGGTGTCATTTCAGATTACTTCCATAGTCAGCGTTTGTATGATGTTTATTGCAACAGCCCACAAAAAATTAAAAAAGATTTTGATTTAGAGCAACCACTCATAAGCCAATTATTTAATGAAATAAATAAGCAAGAGCTTTATTGTCTGAGCCAAAAAAAATTAAGCGAGGGAGATTTACAGATGCTGAAGGATTATATTGTCGCAGAACGAAAAGCTCAACAGGATAAGATGAAGTCTACATTAAATAAGGTAGTTGAACTGACTTACGATTAATATATTATGTTTAATTTCTGGATCAAAATAGTTTGCAACAGCTGCTTTCATGACAGTAAAAGAAGTCCCCTTTCAAGGGGATTTAGGGGTCCTGATTAGTCGATAACAAAACTGATCATTAAAGCATAAATAATTTAATAAAACCATAATAACCATGCACCACTGGGAAGCCCAATTCATCGCCTCCTCCAAATATGCCAATTATTCATTGAAGACAACTATAGATCTTGATGTCTTCAAAATTGAATCAGTTAAATTAGAAAGAGTCTCAGAAGATGTTTTTTATAAATATGAAGAAGGTGTCCTTCCGTTATTTTTGAGTACATCCATGGGTTTGCATCCCAATGATTACAAAAGATTTGAAGCGGGAACCTTTGTTGCTGTGTTAGGTAAATCTATGCTATCAGGCTGGATTGCAGGTTTAACGGTTTATAGAATAAATGAAGATGAAAATACTATTGGTGATAAAATCGACTTCTTCTCTAATGTCAACAACGTATAAATAATCATTTAAACGACCGCCATATGACCGCTATAGATAAAGAATAGCAATAAATATGGGGGTGGGACAAGTCCAGTCACTATAATAGGTGTAAGTTTCAAAATGTAAATAACGAATCTTTTCAATAATGTAGACCTGATGTTACATTAAATAGTTTGAATAATAAGAAATATTTACATTTATATGAATGAATAATTATGTAAATTTACATTAATTGTAATGAAAATAATGATTTAACCCTAATTTGAAGTTTAAACGAAGCATATATAATGATCTATTAGCATGGCGAGCAAAGAAGCGAAGAAAGCCATTATTAGTGATGGGAGCCAGGCAAATAGGGAAGACTACTTTGCTCAAAGACTTTGGAGCGACAGAGTACAAAGACATGTTGTATATCAATCTTGAGAGAGAAGTAGACACCCACATGTTTTTCGAAAGCAGTAAGGATCCAAAAAAAATTATTGCAAGACTCAGTCTATTCCATGGCAAGGATATTATTCCTAATGAAACACTCTTAGTATTAGATGAGATACAAGAATGCAGAGCAGCATTAACTGCTTTAAAATATTTTAATGAGGAGCTACCGGACATACATATTATATGTGCTGGTTCGCTTCTTGGACTAACAGTTGGTAATAGTTCGAGTTTTCCAGTGGGTAAAGTGGAGTTTTTAGATATGTATCCTTTATCCTTTTCTGAATATCTTAATGAAGCAGATGCAAACTTATACAAGGCGTATCATCATTTTTTGGAATTAGAAGAAATTGAGAATATTCCATTAGCATTTTTTAATCCTCTTCAATTATTATTTAAGGAATATCTCCTTTATGGAGGCATGCCAGAAGTAGCGACATCATATCTTCAGAATCGGGATATGCAAGCCGCCCAAAGCATACAAGATCAAATTTTACGGGCATATGAAATGGATTTTGTTAAACATGCAGACAAGTCAACCTCTACCAAAATCAAGCAATCATGGGATGTGCTTCCTGCTCAATTGTCAGCGGAGAATAAAAAATTTATTTACGGCGTCATACGTAAAGGGGCGAGAGCTAAAGAGTTTGAGAAAGCAATATTATGGTTGTGTGAAGCTGGCTTAGCTTATCAAGTAAAAAGGATAAAGAAAGTAGGTATCCCTTTAAAGGCTTACGAAGACTTTTCGGCTTTCAAGTTATTTGTTTTTGAGACTGGAATTCTTATGAGATTAGCCAAATTAGACCCTAGAATATTTGTACTGGGTGATGCGCTATTTACAGAATTTAAAGGTTCTATGGCAGAGAATTATGTATGCTCAGCACTTAGGAAAGAAACTGGTGTGGTCCCATATTATTGGAGATCAGAAGGGAAAGCCGAAGTTGATTTTGTTATCGAATTTGTAAATAAAATCATACCTGTAGAAGTAAAATCGGGTAACGCCACTAAGGCTAAAAGTCTAGCTGTATATAAAGAATTATACCATCCTGACCTTAGAGTCAGGATATCCAACCTTAATTTGAGACTAACAAAAGATTTACTCAATATTCCATTGTTTTATGCGGACTATACCAAATACTTTATTTCAAAGGTATTAAAGCTTTGATCGTATGTAATTCAGAATTTTATTAGAGTAAAAACTTTTTTGAATTGGTGAGAGGATCATAAAGGATTTTCTTTTCGACATAATAGATAATCAATGCTGATTATTAAAATTATAAAATCTAATGAACGCAATTGCCCTAGTTACTTATCAAATATTATGCATGCTAATAGCAAGCTTACTTATAAGTGCATGTTCTACATCTCACAATCATCTATCTAGAAAAGAACTATTGTATGATGCCATAAAACGAATTACATTTTGCCCAGAAGCAAATACAAAATGCACAACTGCCTACAAGCTAGGTAAGAATAAAACCTTAAATGAAGAGAGACTTAAAAAACGTATTAGCACCTGTCTAGGATACGATTATAGAGATATAGTTTTTGAAAAGCAGCCTGATGATTTTGATATAAGTAGGTTACCCAAAGTGGAGTTATTTGAATTCGATGCTGCCTTTCGCCCACCAAAAATTGCAACGAATGAGATTTCATATTTGGCGTATAGTCCTTTGGTGATACCAAACAATTCTAATGAAGTTTTAATCGAAGTAGCTGAAGTTAAGAGTGGTACATATGTCGAAGCTGAGTTTTTTGTATACAAGCTTGTTGGCCAATCATATATTTTTCAAGGTAGGAGGTGTAGGCGGAATTATTATTAGTTTTTTTGTAGTATGTAAAAGACTAGAAATTTCTAAATGGATCTTACGCTACCAAGTTCTTAATCTCTCAGTTACATCACTTATGTATTCGCAACCTGATTTAATATAAATCTCATTAATAAACTCAACCAATTCTTCTCGCTCCATAGAGTCAATGAAATAATTCTCTTTCTCATTTAGCTTATTTAATTTCTTTATGCCATTTTCGATAACAGGTAGGACCTTATCTACATTAGCATGTGCTTTTGACGACTCAAGCGTTTGAATAATTTCAGAGAGAATTTTTTGTGTAGAAAGAATTTTCTTTGATGTAAATATTAAATCTCCGTCTGACATTCTTTCCCTCCATTTGATTGTAGGCATGCATTGTAGTAAGTCAACTAACTTAGTGTTTGCCTTTAAATCGTGAAGCTCAGATTGTTCATAATTTTTCCCACCTAGTATAAGTGTAAATGAGTCAAATTTAAAACTAGATAGTCGATGATAATCCATGATTCCGGTACAGCCATCTATTCTTAAATCTTTTAGAAATTTTAATCTTGTAATGCTCTCAATAGTTTTGACTTTTTTACAATTAATCAACTTTAGTCTTCTTAAGTTAGGACAATTAGTTTTCAAGTTTAATTCTTCAATATTAGAGTCCCATATTGTTAGCGACTCCAAATTTTCATTGTAAAATAAATCTAGACTTTTCTTTTTGGGTTTATATCCTATTAAACTCAAGTCTTTCAATTGTTTACATTTATCTAATTCTTTTAAATTATTCTTGGCATCAATCAGTTGGATAGATTTTAAGTTATTGAGTCCTTCAAACGACTCGATATTTTTTATTGATGATCTAATAAATTCTAAAGATTGTAAGTGTGAAATATTAATAACACGCTTTACATTTTCACTGATGTGAAGAGATTTCAAATTCTTTAATTCTTTGAGCCCTTCGAAATCCTCAATTTGATCTGATTCAAAACTCAGTTCTTCAATATGGCTAAAATGTGATAAGTCCTCTAGATTATTTTTTGAATAGAAAATTGGCCCAATAATTAAACCTCTAACATGACTAAGCTTGGATTCTTTAATAATTGCCTGAAATCTTTCGGGAGGATTATCGCATAAGTGTAAAAGATCTCCTTTTTTATGCGTTCTTTTTGGAATAGTAATACTCATTAAATAAACGTATTGTTTTTATTGTCTCAGGCTTTTAAAGGTGTACTATTCATTATTATACTTTATTGAGTGAATTGCTTTTTTGTGTAATTTTAAAGCGGTAAAGATTTGAACTTTTACTATTTAAACATATTTGTATATAACGAAATCGATATCAGATATTTTGGATTAGCATAGCCCTCAATTAGATGAGTTGGTCATAAATAGAAATACAATACCAATAATACAAGAAACATAAAACGCGTAGCTTGTATCCCATCCCAATAATTTAAAAATCGTGTAGATAATCATTCCACACAAGAATCCAATTATGGCGGTCTTAATTAGTGATCGACCAATTTCTTTCATAAAGACAAGTTACAATTATTTTAAGATCAGTACTAACTGATTAGTCATGTACATGCTTTTAAATTTACGAATAAACGCATATGTGTAACTAGTATTTGATACTTATTTATTATTCATTCGCCAATAGAAGGTTAGTTTTTGATTCTTTGAGATGATTTGCACTTGCAAACTAAAAGCTCTCTCCATGCGCTACACTTAGTCGAGAGGAAAAGGGTAGGCCCACTTAACCACTCACAACTTAACCACTCACAAATCCACTAATTTCCAATTTCCAATCTCCAATCACTTTGTGGTCGATGATTGAAAAGCTCTCTCCATGCGTTTCACTTAGTCGAGAGGAAAAAGGGATTTTCGAATAATGCTGTTGAAGATGAATTTATAATTCCTAAATTATTCATTATTCATTATTCATTAAGGAGCAACCTCCATGCGTTTCACTTAGTGTTTGGATACGAGACTTATTTTGTGGTCGATGATTGAAAAGCTCTCTCCATGCGTTCCACTTAGTGTTTGGGTAAGAGACCTACTTTGTTGTCATTGATTGAAAAGCTCTCTCCGTGCGCTACGCTTAGTCGAGAGGAAAAAGGGATTTTCGAATAATGCTGTTGAAGATGAATTAATAATTCCTAAATTGTCTTTCCCTGAATAGCGTTTAGGGATTGTGTTAATTAATAATTCAATTTATAG
>JAHDDN010000537.1 GCA_020629335.1 Chitinophagales bacterium
CGTGCGGATGAGGTGATTTTGGGGATTATGGGGGAGATTGAGGTGCCGAGGTAGATTTTTTTACCAAAAAAAATAGACTTCTACTATAATTTAAATATTTATTCTTATTTTGTGAAGAAATAGATAGATTAAAAATTAAATTTTGCTTATGAATTTAAAAGAACCTATTCCAGAATTAACAAATGAACTTTTCCCAGCTCAATATCAAATGATTCATGGAGACACACTTAAAACTATCTCTAAGTTTGAAGATGAAAAATTTGAATTAATTATCACATCTCCACCTTATAATATAGGTAAAGAATACGAAGTTAAACAATCTATAGAAAGCTATTTAGCCACACAAGAATCAATTATTAAGGAACTAATTAGAATTACTTCCAATAAAGGTAGTATATGCTGGCAAGTTGGTAATTATGTCCATAAAGGAGAAGTATTCCCCCTAGATATTTTTTATTACAACATATTCAAAAAATATGATTTAAAACTTCGCAATCGAATTATATGGCATTTTGGTCATGGTTTACATGCTTCTAAAAGATTTTCTGGTCGTTATGAAACCATTCTATGGTTTACTAAAGAAGATGATTATATTTTTAATCTAGATTCAGTAAGAGTTCCTTCTAAGTATCCAGGAAAAAGACACTTTAAAGGCCCCAAAAAAGGTCAGTTATCTGGTAATCCTAAAGGAAAAAATCCATCAGACATATGGGAAATTGTTATTCGAGATTGGGAAAAAGAATTATGGAATATCCCTAATGTCAAATCTAACCATCCAGAAAAAACAGAACATCCTTGTCAATATCCTGTCGAATTGGTTGAACGATGTATATTAGCTTTAACTAATGAAAACTCTTGGGTTTTAGACCCTTTTGCAGGTGTTGGTTCTACTTTAATTGCAGCAATTAAAAATAATAGAAATGTTATTGGAATTGACAAAGAATCAAAATATGTTGATATTGCTCAAAACCGCATAACAGACTTAAAAAAAGGTAAATTAAAATTACGTCCTATTAACAAACCAATTCATAAGCCCAAATCATCAGATAAAGTTGCACAAATCCCTAAAGAATGGCAACAAACAGGTGATTTATTTAAAAACCAAAAAGACTGATGCAAATTGCACAAAAATATTCTCATTTAAATGGGGAAGAATACCTCATCGTACATCATAACTCACTTTATGAAGAAATTAAGACAGTTATTCGTTCAATTGATGCTGAGGTTTGTAAGACCAAAATAAGCAAAGAAAAGAGAATGAAGGGAAAAAAACTATATAGTCCTATTGATCTCAATAATGCTTTTAAAGCAGCCTTTACTAAGAGCAGTTGGCAAGAAAGCAGGTATTCTTATTATATTACATTAGATAGAGAATTAATGGAACAAAGTATTCCTATGTCAAGTAAAGAACAAAGACAGTTTTTAGCTAACAATGGAGAACAAAATCCCATATACAGTTATAATCAAACAGATTTTGTTAAAGATAAAATTGCTGTAGAAGTACAATTTGGTAAATATGCTTTCGTTGCTTATGATTTATTTGTTAAGCATTTACTATTCTTTTCTGGTGGAATAATCAATGTCGGCATTGAAATTTTACCTGTTAAAGCCATGCAAATGGAAATGTCTAGTGGAATTGCCTACTATGAGGGAGAAGTTTATAATGTTATGAGACAAGGCAGAACAAGTCCACCAGTACCTTTATTGATATTAGGAATCGCCCCTTAAAAAGTATAAATCATCACCTAAATCTACTCACTATCAAATCAAAAATCGCTAATAGAATAGCTAACTGATTAATAAAATACTTCTGTCGATCAATGAATAATTGCTTATCAGTCAACTTCAAAAAAAGCCATTCTTCTCCTGTGGTTACACAACCATAAACTTCCTTAGTAGGTGTTCCTGCTTGTTCATTAAACAACTTTGCGCCTACCATTTGGGCAGCACATTGAGGTACCCCTAAATCAATATCGTGTTTTTTGGCTTCTACTACTTGGATAATGGGATGATTTATATCAAAAGTACCTGTATCTTTAGCCAAAATAAAGTCACATTCTCCTTTCAAACCCTCTTTTTCTGCTACATTTAAATGATCCCCTGAATAAATGGTTATAAAGTTATTGCTCTTTGCTCGAACTTCTAATAATATCGGAAAAACGATTGACTCTGATTTGGCTTTCTCGCTTCTAAGTGGCAAACTAGTGGCCTTTGATAAAGTTGTCTTTAGCCAGTCACTAGGCTCTAAAGGAGATAAATTATCAAATAAATGTACTAATTGATTAGAAATAGCGAACTTTTTATGGATGTCTTTCAAAGAAAAATCTCGATAACTCATCTTTATTATATTTTACTATTCAACAGCGTAAAATCAACTATCTTAGCTTTGTAAGAAGATAAACCATTTTACAAGAATAGACAATAAAAATAAGCTATTTTTGCTAATGAATCATAAAAAATAAATCTAGGACAATTAATGCGAATAAAAAGCACCTTCCAACATGGCCCTATACAAGCCTACAAATTTGCTTATAGTCCCTTTGGTAAACCTAAATTGGGGGTGCATCTTTATTATATAGATGGTTTATTGATTGATACTGGTCAGAGTAGAATGCGGAAAGTAGTTGCAGAAACCGTTTCTTCATTGGCAGTTGAGCAAATTTACATTACCCATTATCATGAAGATCATTCAGGGAATGTGCATTTACTTAGTCAATATTTTCAATGTCCTGCCTTTAGTTCTCGACTTTGTTGTGCATTAATGAAATCCCCTCCACCAATAAGTTTTGCTCAATATGTTTCTTGGGGACCGAGAGCGGCTTATCCTCATTTGCAGGTTAAAGAAGATTTTATTGAAACGGATAAATATCACTTTCAAATCATTCCCATTCCTGGTCATGCAGTAGATATGGTGGCACTTTATGAAGCCAATGAGGGCTGGTTATTTTCGGCAGATTTGTATGTTCATAATTATATTAGCTATATGCTGACAGAGGAAAGCATCAAAACACAAATCGAATCCATCTCTACCATCCTTGAATTAGATTTTGATACCTTATTTTGTAGTCATAATCCACAACTTCAATCGGGTAAAAAGCGTTTATCGGAAAAGCTCCATTTCCTAGAAGAATTTTATGATAAGGTCGCAAGCGAATATCGAAAGGGAAAAACTGCTAAAGCTGTCTTTCAAGATTTACAACTGAATGAAAAATGGTTCGTTCGTTTTTTATCACATGGTTGTTTATCAAAGATGAATATGGTGAGGTCGGTGATTCGGGATGAGCGTAATTCTTCTTTATAAGGAACAGTCAAAAAATAATTTCCTTATTTTTCACTCGTTTCTAAAATTCTAAAGCTCTATGCTCTACCTAACATCAAAATTCTTCAAATTCCTCCTCCTCACCATCGGTTTATTCCTAGCCGCTTGGCCCATTCCCATATTACTAATCGTCGCACAAGCTAGTTTATTGCTTTTAGTGGTCTTTACCCTTGCCGAAA
>JAHDDN010000538.1 GCA_020629335.1 Chitinophagales bacterium
CACACCGTCGATCCAGTCATGCGAGTGATATACTATATCTCCCTTTGAAGGGGGCGCAGGGGGATGAACCGCTTGTCCTGATTGAGTTATAGGCAAAACTAGCCGTTTAAAAATAAGCCAAATTATCTACCAACCAGCCCACAACAAATAATAACAATATTTGCTCCTTTATAATTTTAATTGTATGTTTATGTAATTAAATGCCCTTCATATTATATAGATCAATTAAACTATGGACATTGCAATTTCAATCTTAGAATACCTTATAGATTTTATCCCTTCAAAAAGTATATTCCAAGAACAATTAGGTTTATCTGAAAAATTAAGCATAATACTTTCACGAATATTGAATATTATTCTTGTTGGCTTTGGCTCTTTGGGACTAAAAAGAGGTTATAAACACTATCAAGAAAGCAAAGCCGCCAAAGAACTCCTCCAATTCGACAAAAAAGAGATTAGAGGAAGTAGACAATACTATGTGGAGACACAGTTTCAAAATTTTTCTCCAAGTAATTTTTCAGAACCTAAGGATAGTAATAAGTATACGATCAAACAGCCATCAATTCGTTTTTTCTTAAAAACAGCTTTTAAAGAAGAAGGAGACGATCATTGTTTTTATGTTATTTTGGCGGATTCGGGTATGGGGAAGACCACCTTTTTGATCAATTTGTATATGCGTTATATGTCCTTTTGGTATTGGAAACGACCGAAAGGGGTAAAAATGAAATTATTTCGGTTAGGACGTAAAAATACGCTAGATAAAGTCAAGGAAATTAGTGAGGAAGAGGCTATGAAAACCATTTTACTCCTAGATGCCCTAGATGAAGATCCCTATATTTTACAAAAAGCAGGGGAACGAACCAGCGATGAAGCATTTGATCGACGAGTGAATGAGATCGTAGAAGCTACTCAATATTTTAAAGAGGTTATTTTGACTTGTCGAACCCAATATTTTCCTAAACAAGAAGATGATCCTCGAATTATAAAAGTTCCCAAACGGCATTTACGAAGTGGTTATATGTCTAAAGTAAAACGACGGAATGAAAGGGGCTTTCATGTATTGAAGAAGCTTTATATTGCTCCTTTTGATAATGCAGATGTCAAAAACTATTTGGCCAAAAAATATCCCTTTTGGAAACTTAAGGAGAGAAAGCAAGCCAATGAAATTGTACTTCATGCACCTAAGTTGGCAGTAAGACCTATGTTGTTAAATTTTATTGATTTATTGGCAAAAGATGAAGTGATTAAAAAGGTACAGGGGAACTTAAATAATTATACCATTTATGAACGTTTGATTGAAGCATGGCTTTATAGAGAGGCGGAAAAGCGGAAACTAGAAACGGAATGGGATACTTTTACGAATAACCTACGAGATTTATCCCAGCAAATGGCTATTGATTTGTATCAACGATTTAAAAGTCAAGAGGGGAAAAATGCTTTTTTATTAACAAAAGGAGAAGCTATTACAATTGCTCAGAAATACAATATTCAATTAAAACCTAGCGAAGTGATTGGGCAATCTCTGTTGACTTGTGACGGGGCAGATAATTGGAAATTTGCTCATAAGTCTATATTGGAGTTTTTTATTGCTAAAGAAATGTTAAGGGATGGAGATTTTGCTATGGAAGTGACTAGTAATGGTTTTGTGGGAATGGATATGACCAGGGAATTTTGTTTGGAAAAGTTGAATGAGTCATCTTTGAATTTTGAATGGGCAAAGGATAAGATTTTACTAAATTACCTTAAAGGTCAATTAAAAATAGACGAAAAAGATCAATCAAAAGCAGAGCAAGAATACCCTAATCGTTATACTTTTTATAAAGATTTAATAGACTTGTATTTAGTAAAATTTGCTGAAAAGGAGCCTAAAAAGGAGCAAGAAGCATTTAAAACTAAGCTCAGAACTCTACTACAAGAAATGGCTGTTGCTATTTTTTATCAAAAGAAAGAGGATTTATTATTATCAGAAGAACAAATCAATAATATTGCTGAAAAGCATCGTTTTTATTTTTCTTTTAATACTAGCAATGCTGCTTTATTGACTGTGGATAATGCAAAAAAATGGAAGTTTATTTATCCATCATTTTGGGCTTTTTTTCTGGGAGAAGCAGTAGTAAAAGATATAGAATTAGCTCAAAAAATGATTCGCAATGATTTTAATGGATTAAAATTGGTGAAGGGTTTCTGCTATGATTTAGGCGGACTAGGTAGAATGACTTTTATAAAAGGGGGGACTTTCCAGCAAGGAGAACGAAAAGTTCAGCTAAGTGATTTTGTATTGTCCAAAACACAAGTGACACAAAGAGAATGGGAGGCTGTTATGGGCAATAATCCTAGTCATTTTAAGGGAACCGAAAGACCTGTTGAACAAGTGACTTGGTATAATGCCATTGAATTTTGTAATCGTTTGAGTGAAAAGTATGGCTTAAATGCTTATTATAATATTGATAAAAGCCAAAAAGACCCTAATAACTTGAATGAGGATGATAAAGTAAAGTGGTTGGTCGGTATTAATGAAGCCGCAAATGGTTTTCGATTGCCTACGGAAGCAGAATGGGAATTTGCAGCTAGAGGAGGTAGTAAGAGTGAGGGCTATACTTATGCTGGTAGTAATGAATTAGATGAGGTTGGTTGGTACAGTAAAAATGCTGAAAACGAAACTCATAATGTAGGGGAATTAGAGCCTAATGAATTGGGACTTTATGATATGAGTGGCAATGTTTGGGAATGGTGTTATGATTGGATAGACGATTATGGAAAAGAAAATGTGATTAATCCTGTAGGAGCTAGTAGTGGCCAATATCGTGTTTTGCGTGGCGGCTCGTGGATCTCTGATGCTACGAGCTGCGGAGTTTCTAATCGCTTCAGCTACGATGCTGATGCTCACGACGACAATGTCGGCTTTCGTTTAGCCTATAGTTTATGACGGTTCATCCATCTCCTTTCCATAAGCTAAAAAGAGAATTTTTCCCAATGGAAATCCCAAACGAAAAGCGAGCGGTAGCCGCTTGAAGTAGGGGATTGGAATAGGGGGAAATTCCCAACCCCATCCGCCGTGAGGCGGGAAGCGTTAATGTTAATTGCAAATGTAATTATTTTTAATACGTATATAATGCAGATTAAACTATTTACTATTTCTATACTAGATAATGATTTAGGAAATGAAGCTTTAAATAAGTTCTTACGTTCTCATAAAATATTAGATATAAAACAAGATTTTTATGCTGGACAAAATGGAGCTTATTGGTGTTTTACGATTAAGTATATCAATAGTAAGGAAAGGGATGTCCGTCAAATAAACAGATTATTTTCCTGTTCCCATTTTAAAAGGGACAAATAGTTAAAGAAAGTTGTTCAGCTAGTAATGCAAGTGAAAGTTGAACAACTACTTTTACAAAGCCTATAAAATAATAAACATACAAACGCCAAACCCATGAACAACGACATCCTAAAAGAAATCCTAAAAATAATCCCACTCACCGAA
>JAHDDN010000041.1 GCA_020629335.1 Chitinophagales bacterium
TTTGACCAGGGCGTAAAGAATTTGGCAATGACGAGTGGATTGTCCGTCTCGGATTGATCGCCAATTTGGGCGAATCGTTTTTTGAGGGCGGCTGTCATGAGTTTCATTAGATTTAGGGTTAGGAAATAAATCTACCAATGAATGGCCTTGAAGGGAGGGAGCGGTAAGGAGGAACTCGCAGAGGCAAATCCTTTTGAGTGAGCGAGTGTAAAGGCATCATGCAGTAGTAGTTATTTCTCTAAAGCAAAGGAAACTGGACGCTCTAAAAATAAGATTCATACGAAGCGAGAAAGTAGGAGAGGACAGAGAAACAAATAGCCAAATGATGAAAGAGCGTTGGTATGAACATGGAAAGCCACCACACGAAACGGAATTGATGGCTTTGGTTAGGAACGACTGAATGCGGAGCTTCTTAAAGAGCTTTCAAAGGCAGGGGATAAAAATCGGAGAGTCAACCGAATAAGATGAAGCATTGCAAGTAAAGGAAATATACTTGAGGATAACTTGAAAGATTAATTTTGTGCTTTATCATACATATTGTTGTATATATACAACAATATGTGGGATTTTTAGGTTCATTGAAAATCATTTAACATCCTAAAAAATCATTTTTATTAGGTGATTTGTAAGGATATATCCTTACAAATCTAAAATTTTTAAATTAAAAAAGCAACTTTAATCCCTTAATAATAGGATTTTTACAAAAAAAATACTACCTTTGTACTAATTGTATATATACAATTAGTTAAAGAGGTTATAATGCCAAGAATATCCGCATTCACAATTGCACAAGAAGACATAGAAAAACATTTCGATAGCTTAAAATATATGTTTTTCACAATTGAAGATTTAGAAAAAATTTTTATTGAGAATAGAACATTTTGGAGACTCCCTAAATCATGGCATGTTTATAAATTCATAGAAGCATTAGAGACCAAAACAGATAAGTTCGAATTCATAGATCTGGAATTTCCCAATCGTACTATTTCAAGAATGGTCTGGGGTTCACCTTCTCCAAGCGAAATAGCAACCTCTCTACGTAAATCAGCCTACCTGAGTCATTATTCCGCTTTATTTGCTCACGGCCTTACTGATCAAATTTCTAAAACAATTTATGTAACGGCTGAACGAGTTACTAAGAGTAGTAAAGGTACTTTAACCCAAAAAGGGATTAATAGTGCATTTAGTAAGCCGCAAAGGGTTAGTCAGAATATTGCCTCTTTAAATGACCGACAGGATATATGCTTATTAGAAGGGAAGCATACGAATAGGGTAGGTGTGATGACAACTAATAAAGGATTGAGGATAACGAATGTAGAACGGACGTTGATAGATGCAACGGTGCGTCCTATGTATTGTGGGGGGATTTATGAGGTGCAGGAAGCCTTTATTCGGGCTGCTGATATGGTTTCTATTAACAAGCTAGCAGCACTCTTGAAAAAGGTGGATTATGCTTATCCATATCATCAGGCTATTGGGTTTTATTTGGAAAGGGCAGGGGTTTATAAAGATAGCCAAATGGATCTGCTCAGGCGTTTTGATATGGAGTATGATTTTTATCTCACCTATAATATGAAAGATGCGGCCTACTCTAAAGAATGGAAACTCTATTATCCGAAGAATTTTATGGGTAAATCTTCAGGGTAGAAGGTTTTTTTAGAACTGTAGTTGGCTAAACTGACTGATTACATACTCAAAGTAGTAATCGAAGACTTTTAAATCAGTGTCTTTTGATACTGTATCTTTGAGGGAGGATTCAAAGTTTTCTCTGTGAAATTCTCGCTCTTCAGGAATACGTTGGATGTATTTTAATGGTACTTTTTTGACTTTAAAGATGTTTCGGATGAGTTCTTTATTTTCTTCAGTTGATGGGTTTATATCGAATGTTTTGATTAGTAGTTCAATATCGTAAAAATCACGGCCTCTGCTTTTACGAGTGAAGGTTTTTACAATGTCTTTATAGTCGGATATTTGCTGGCAAATTGCTCGTAATTTTTCAAAGACAATCATTTCGGGGCTATACACATAGATGGTGAAGTCTTCAAAATCATTTACTTTTTTAGTAGCAATATACTCATAGCTACTAATATCAATTTTGAATTTGGTGCTGCCTTTTTTTCCTACTGGTAGAGATCGGCGAATAATGGCATTATTATCATTTCCTAATTCTTCGAATAGCTCCATAGGAATGACTTTAAAAACAACTTGATAACCACCCCAAAAATCTTGTACTTCTGTTGGTAGTTTGATAGGTCTTTTTTCAAATTTGATATCATGGACAAGTAAGTTGTCTTCTTCGAATGTTGTGATTAATGTTCTTTCTATTTTTTGAGCAATCTCTATTTCTTCTTCTTCGCTCAGTCCTTCTGCCATTGAAAAATCTAAATCTAAAGATGCTCTACCCGAAATTTTATAAATCATATCAATGGCGCTCCCCCCTTTGAAAATAAGGGTTTCCATTAAGTCATCATCTGAGATCATCGCTAAGACCGCTAAACGTTTGATACGGCCAATTAATTCTAAATCCAGTTCTTTCACTAAGCATGGAATTTATGAGATTAAAAATTCTAAAAATAAACATATTATTGGACTCTTATAGCAAATAGTTATAAAAAGTTGGGTAGGGAACGATTTGAGTAATATAAAGACTGTAGAAAGTGGTATTAGCTCATAGCTCAAAAGGGAGTATGCGGCCTCGATAGGAGTGGTATGAGCCGTATATGCGACTGATTACGGAGCTTAGTTATGCGCAGGCTCCAATAAGAGACAAGCAGAACTTAGCGTAGTAGCTGACGCATAGGCTTATACAAACGTATAGCGAGATAAGCCGCCCAAATAAAAAACAAATTATTTATCAATGTTGGCGTTTGAAATGGGGTGGTTGAAAAAAAGAGAGAGCCGAAACTCCCTCTGAAAATCTGCGGATTAGCTTTCTACTTTGAATACTTTAGAGTAGAAAAGTAGGTAATCTATTTGCTTATCAGTTAGAGAAAAATCTATCATAAAGTGGATTCTCGTTAAATGGAGTGCTTCTTTTTCTGAATGAGCCATGACTGAATGTAAATAGGCTCCTGAATCAATTTCAAGCTTTAAGTTGAGGGTTTCTTTGGTGATGGTACAAAGTGAGCGGTGGCTAAAATAGATGATGAGATATTTGTCTTTCGGAAGTGATTTGTTTGGATTGTCCATTTGAATAAGATTAAGAATTACGGACACTACGGTTTTGGCCAAAGGCTATCATGGCTGTCAAAGGAGGAACTTACAGGCAAATCCTTGATAGGCAAATGATGCTTTGGCAGGGTAGTGATCGTTGAAATTCTTATCTATTGGGCAGGGCAAACAAAAGGCTTGGCCGAATGACTCATCGTATTTTGGGTGAAGTGAATTTTGTGGCGAATGATTTTATCAACTTGATGCTTGAAATGGATTGATGGATTTATTCAGTCTGGTGAAGATTACTGACTGATGAGTTAGGGGATTTTAGAGGGAGTGAGAGGAATATCTTTTTTGGTGTGAGTTTGGGAAGGGTAGGGGAAAGGATTTTTGCTGGTAAGAAGAAAAAAGAGGATAGAAATCAAAAATTAGTTTTTATTTATAAATTTGTGATTTATAACGTTTTTAACTTAAATAGAATAAGCATGAGTACATTTAGATGCCCGTTTACTGATATTGAAATACCGCGTGATAATTTAAAAATATCTCGTTCAAATTTTCATCACTATTATTATCCGATACCTCACACTGATGGTGAATGTTATATTTCAATTTGTATAGCGTTAATGGATCCGATACTTCGCAAAGAATTTACTGAATGGGATCAATTTAACCAGATCAAGTCAATCATTCTGTATGAAGCAATAAATAATAATTTAAAAGAATTAGGAGGGGAGATTATTCACTGGGATTGTGGAAATGCAAGTAAACATCCAAATCAGTTGGTACTAAAAGATGCTTTTGATGATATATTAAGAAGTGGTAAATATCCGATTAATAGAAAACAAAAAACGGATAATTTTTTGATATCAATCAAAAATAATCAAAAACAAGATGGAGATGAATTGGTATTAATTGATAAAACTTTCTTTTGGGGGAATTTATTTTTTAAAGGTTTTAAAGAAATGATATATTATGGAGAAGAGTTAGAGCGAAAAAACTTTGTATCATTAAAAGACAATGTCATTCGCTTAACGTTTGAGGGACAAGACTATGTTGAAGAATTCTTAATGAGACAAGAAAAAGGTGTTGCTCAGGCTTTCTCGCCTCCTGAATATGAAATAGGATTGTCATTTGCAGGGGAACAAAGAGAATATGTAGAGCAAGTAGCCAATGCACTTAAAGCTCAAGGAGTCAATGTTTTTTATGATACATTTGAGCAGATTGATTTGTGGGGTAAGGACTTATATCAACATTTAAATGAAATTTATAGAACTAAATGTAAGTATTGTATTGTGTTTTTGTCTAAAGATTATGCAAAGAAAGTATGGACAAAACATGAACTCAAGGCTGCTCAAGCCAGAGCCTTTCAGGAAAATAAAGAATATATACTGCCTGTGAGATTTGATGATACAGAAATGCCTGGTATTAATCTGACAACAGGATATTTATCAACTAAACAATTTTCTCCTGATGAAATTGCAGAAATGGCCATAGGCAAATTACACCCCCCAAATTAATTTTAGAGATTCATTGTTTCTTATCTTAATGATTAGCAAAGAAACATCTTTACTATAATGAGATAAAAATATACTATTTTGTGCGATAGGAGGGTTATCTCGCAGTATTTTAATTTATGAATAGAGAATGTCATGAACCAGAGTAAACAGAATAAGATCATTAACTTCATTTGGGGCATCGCTAATGATGTGCTGCGTGATGTGTATGTGAGAGGGAAGTATCGGGATATTATATTGCCTTTTACGGTGATTCGGCGCTTGGGAGGGGAGAAGCATAAATCTGTGAGCGTATGAAATTAGCCGAACTCATACAGAATATCCGGAGCGTACAGCAACAGTTGCAACAAACTGTGGCGAGTTCTGTCAATCAGGGTTTGTCTGTCCGTAATTGGTTAGTGGGTTATTATTTGGTAGAATTTCAGCAAAAAGGCGAAGAACGTGCTAAATATGGAGATCAGCTTTTGGCTACTGTTTCAAAGAAAATCAATCAAAAAGGATTTTCTACAGCCAACCTAAGCCGCTATCGTCAGTTTTATATGACCTATCCCAAATTATTGGAGAGTAGTTCATCGGAATTCCAAAAAATTCCAACTGCTTCAATTCTTGCGTCACTGACGCAAGAATTAAAAGAAGATGTAAAACAGCATCCAGAAGTGGTACAAAAGCTGTCTTTTACTCACTTTGTTGAACTCATCAAAATAGAAGATCCCTTCAAGCGATATTTCTATGAAGTGCTTTGCATCAAGGGTACCTGGTCTGTTCGGGAACTCAAAAGGCAAATTCACTCATTGTATTATGAGCGAACGGCGATGTCCAAGGATAAATCATTGCTCACGAAAATGACGCATGAGCAAGCAGAAAAAGCTTCGCCATCAGATCAAATCAAGGATATTTACGTTTTTGAGTTTCTTAATTTGCCACAAAAGCACCTTGTGACGGAAACTGAATTGGAAGTGGCCTTATTGGATAATTTGCAGCACTTAATTTTGGAGTTGGGTGAAGGGTTTTGTTTTGAGGCCAGACAGAAGCGGATATTGATAGGAGAGGAGTACTTCTTTATTGATTTGGTTTTTTACCATCGTATACTAAAGTGCCATGTTTTGATTGATCTAAAAATGGACAAATTTAAGCATCTCCACGTAGGGCAAGTAAATACCTACATCAACTATTACAATGACCAAATCAAACAGGCTGACGATAATCCAGCAATAGGCATACTCTTAGTAACAGATAAAAATAAAGCATTGGTGAAATATGCTACAGCAGGAATGGAAGAGCAAGTATTTATTCAAAAGTATATGGTAGAGTTACCAACAGAAGAGTATATAATGGCAGAAATACAAAAATTGATAGACGAGCAGTTATAAAGTTAAACAAACGAAGACAATTTATAAGTTGAGGTAGCACTTCGTTTTTGAGAGTACGGAGGTTTATAAATAATGATGATTTCCGTAGAATGAATTGTGATTTTATCTTTGAGAATCTTTGGGGGGAGAGAATCTGTATAAAATAAATGTAATGGGGAGATAATATCAAATCGTTCTCCCCATCAATCAGCCTATGCGTAACTGGTAAGTTTCCAAGTAACAGCTTTACCTTTATACGGAGACATTCTGTTACCTTTCGCAATAGGTGCAGTTGTAGATGGAGTTCCAACTACTTTCCAAACACCGCTTTCAGGACAAGATTGACCTGTTTTTGCGGTAGTGCCTAATGGCTTCTTCATGATAATAAATTAAAGTTAAAAAATACGGTTTATATCGTAAATGGTTATCCAGAGTTATCCTTTTGGAGGGTACGGATCATTTCCATATCTATAACCTTCTCGGAATTTACCATCTCTTCCTTGAATAGTAAGTTCTGAGTTAGCATTTTTGGCTAGTTTTTTTCCAAAATTAATTGCCTCTTTTTGTGTGGAGAAGTTACGAGAAGCACGAGATGCTCCACCTTTTTTTACTGACCATTGGCCATTTTTTCGAGTTACGAAATAATTTTTCATCTGAAATATTTTATGTGATAAAAAAATGCATTATATTGAACACCGAATGACGTTCCTATTATTTCAGAACATTAAACATTGTACAATAGTTTTAAGTTTGAAAAAAAATGTTCTACTTTTTTAAGAACAGCAAAATATTATAATGAAACTACATGAAAAACAGATACAATTAATCGAGTTATTGAAGAAAAACCATTCTAATCCAATGAGTATAAGAGAGATACAAGAGGAATTAGGAATATCATCAGTAAGCTTAGTTCATCATCACATAAAGCAATTAGAAAAGAAGGGGTATTTGAAAAGAAATCCATCAAACCCAAGAGATTATCAGATTCTGACTGATCCAGAAAAGCCTATCTCTTATTTGAATTTATATGGGTTGGCAAAATGTGGGAAAGATGGAACTATTCTATCAGGGAATCCAATAGATAGGGTACCAATTTATTCCAAGTTGATTCCGTTTTCAGCAGAAGATGCCTTTTTAGTAGAAGCTACTGGCAACTCTATGGAACCAAAAATACATGAAGGTGATTTAATTATAGGAAAGAAGCAGAACACCGCAGACAATGGAGATATTATTATTTGCACTTTAGAATTAAAAGCTATGATTAAGAAATATAGCTATAATGAAAATAATCAAGACATAATATTAGAATCATTTAATACCAATGTCTTTCCTATTTTTGTACAAAAAAAGAAGTTTAAAATAGAAGGTGTTATGAAGGGTATTATTTGCTCACATGGTGACCTCTTTTAGGTAGAAATAACACAGTTATGGAGAATCGAATTTGGACAGAACTTTCAGAAGCTGTATTTTATGAGTATTATCTTGCAGAATATGTTCCCAATGAAAAAAAGAAACTTGAGCGTATAGAAGTGCTCGCTCTTATTTTTTCAATTGTTTGCATAGTTGGTTGGCTAAAATTTATGGAATTTTATACTCTGTTCGCCATTTCATTACTTTTAATAAAAGTAATGATGTTTTACAGAGGAAGATTTTTTACAAGTAAAGAAGAATTGGCAATTCTTGAGATTGTTCAAAAATTCTACTCTGATCACAAGGTTGAACTTGAAAGTTTGTATCAAAAATTAATGGACGGAAAAGTCAATGATACAAGTGCCGAAACTAAGTTTAAGGGGCTACAGAAAAATGAAACCGATATGATAAAATTAACTGGTCACAAAAAAGTTTCTGACAAAAAGAAATTAAATAAAATAGCTTCAAAAAAAAGAAATAACTATTTAGAACGATTTAAATAATAAACATGAAAAAGAATAACGATACAAAAACAGGTGTAAAACCTATCAAAGACAGAAAAATAAATCCTATTGGGGTAACTCAAGGGTCTAACCCAAAGTTGCCTACATCGGTACTTCCGCCCCCACCGCCACCTAAAAAACCAGTACAAACTGATGATAGTAAAAAGTAATTCTATTTTCAAATCCTTAATGAGTTACCTTATTTAGCAAAAATTACAATTGAAAAATATCATTGGAATACGTCGTACAAGTGAGGTCAGTAAATCAAGTATTGTATTGGAAGGGGGAGAAGGATTATATCCTTCTGATGGTACTAAGTCGGGTGGACGGCCAGAAGAAGAGTTGAAAGATTTGAATAAGATTATTGAGGCGTTTAGTGAGCGTTTGGGGAATATTGATTGGCTGAATTATAATAAGGTGAAGAAGATCACCTTAGAGGATATTCCGAATCAGATTACTACTGAGGGTGGTTCGATGAAGAAGATTAATAATGCGGATCGCCAGAATGCAAAGATTAAGATGTTTACGGATAATGATGATTTCCGTAGGCCTCTGGAAGGGTTTTTAGGCTATTTTACTCTAACTGGCCACATTTACAGCGATTTAGCCATTTCAATTATCTATACTAATCGTTTAGATAGTAAGGCTTAATAGCCCAAATCCATTGATTATCAACGAATTTGATGCAGTTCCACTGGAGGAGCGAGGGGTAGAGAAAACTGAATGAATTTTGTTCGCAAAAGTGCATAGTAACAAAGAATTTGTATATTTACATTAGAGGTTTTTAAATCTTTCTCACTTATTTCCTTAAAGGAAATTTTTTTTCCTTCCCTTTTACATGATGAACAATGGTAAACATATATATCTAGATAACCATGCTACTACACAGGTAGACAGTAGAGTGCTTAAGGCTATGCTGCCATATTTCAGGGAATTCTATGGAAATCCAAGCAGTAACAACGCTGCTGGAGATATAGCAATGGAAGCAGTTACACAAGCAAGGAATAGTATATTAAAAAACCTGTGTGCTCCGAGTTCACAACTCATCTTTACCTCTTGTGCTACGGAATCGATTGCTTTAGTGTTTCAAAGTCTTGAAAAATCAATACGTGAACCTGGCCATATAATTACTCAGGCAACAGAACACAAAGCAGTTTTAGAAAACTGCAATGAACTGATAGAAAAAGGATGGGAAGTATCTTTTTTAAAAGTCAACACAAAAGGTACTGTCAGTCCTAGTCAGGTCAGTGATGCTATACGGCCAAATACAAAACTTATTTGCATTATGGAAGTTAATAACGAAATAGGAAGTATCAACCCTATCTCGGATATAGCATCAATTGCCCGCAAAAATGACATATCTATGATGGTTGACGCTACACAGGCAATTGGAAAAACTGCTACTAATTATGATATATCGAGAATAGAATATTATGTTTTTAGTAGTCACAAAATATATGGCCCAAAAGGTATAGCTGGATTGATTGTAAATCAAGAAGGTCTGAATTACCTCCAACCTCAATTACTAGGTGGATATCAAGATACTAAAATTAGGTCAGGGACTCTCAATGTACCAGGAATAGTTGGTTTATCAAAAGCTGTTGAAATTGCGATAACCTCTTTAGAAGAAGATATTGAAAAAATAAAAACGCTTCGGGATAGATTTATAAGTAGTTTAAAGAAAAGTGGTATTGAATTTCGTTTAAATACCTCTCTGTCAAGTTCAGTTCCAAATAATATTAATATACGATTTGTAAATGTCCCTAACCATGTTTTGCAACACAAAATACAGAAAGATATTTCTTTAAGTGCAGGGTCTGCCTGTAATGGAAATGAAAAATCTCACGTATTAAAGGCTATTGGTCTAACTATCAATGAAATACGAGAGTCTGTAAGGATAGGCATCGGTAGATTTACTACGGAGAAGGAAATTGACATATCCTGTGAAAAGATTATTTCAAAAGTTAGAGAAATAAATAATTAGTTTGGAAACATTAGATTATATTATACTCTTATTGTATTTTCTACTATCGATTGGAGTTGCATTTTCGGTGAATAAAGCGAAATCTGTTCTTGATTTTTCACTTGGGAACAAAAGCATACCTGGCATAATTGTGTTTTCTACGCTTTCAGCAACCCTTATAGGGCCTGGGTATTCTATGGGAGTAGTTAATAATGGATATTCTGGTGGTTTTATTTGGTTTTTCGTTTTTCTGGCATTTTCAATACAAACAATTCTATCTGGAAAATACCTAGCTCCAAAAATTAGAGAAATTCCAAATGTCAGCACTATAGCCGATATTATAAGAATTAAATATGGTGAACCTGCACGATTGTTAACAGGAGTGATTTCATTTATTAGTTTGTTCGGTTTTTTTGCGGCAATTGCAGGGGCCACCGGGGATATAGTTCAAGCCTTAACTGGTTTTGATCGCATCCTGTCAATTTATATATGTGTTGGCTTTGTGATACTTTTTTCTACAATAGGCGGTGTTAAGTCAGTTGTAATTACTGATACTTTTCAGTTTGCTGTTTTAGTTATAGCAATCCCATTGGCATTCATCTTTTTAGTTAATTCAAATGAAGCTGCAAGTCTTACATCGTTATCAGAAGTATTGACTTGGAATACAGATATTACTCCTTTTGCATTTGTTGGTTTATTCATTAATTTCTTTTTTGGCGAGGCATTAATTCCTCCATATGTTCATAGGATATTAATAAGTAAGAATAAAAATGAAGCAAGCAAAGGATATATATATGCAGGCCTATTTTCTGTAGTATGGTTCTTTATATGTGTGTTCGTTGGAAATTTAGGAGCTGAACTATATCCAAATACAGATAATGTATTTATTAATATTGTTAAGAATCACTTACCTATTGGCATTACAGGTATTGCGATTGCTGCCATGATAAGCATTATTCTTAGTACGCTCAGTTCACTATTAAATTCCGCAGTAGTTACTTTAAATGAGGACTTACTTAAATTCAAAGGGCAGTTTTGGTCAAACAAAACTAAAGAGCTTAATGGCTTACGCTATAGTGGTGTAATTATTGGTATTTTGTCAATATTTTTTGCCATTAAATCGCCAAATATTATTGATGGGTTACTAATAGTATATAGCTTATGGGGAGCTTCTGTTGTAGTACCTTTTGCTCTGGGTATTCTATTAAAGAAAACAAGTCCTGCAGCAGGTTTTATGAGTATGGCTACAGGTATCATAATATCCGCTTCTTGGAAATGGTTGTTGAATGAGCCAATGGGTGTTAGCTCAATTGTTCCTGGGTTATTAGGAAATATTACGTGCTATTGCGTAATTCACTTCGCAACTATAAATAAAACTACAAATTGACATGATATTAGTATTTTATATATTATGTGTAATTTCTATATCTGTGGGATTATTCACACTTTACCAGATATTTAAGAACTACAAAGTCCTTAAAAACAAATAAAATGTATAAAGGATTAACAGATAAAATTGTAGAGTCCGATGGAGATTTGATTCATTTTTTCTCTAATGATGATTTTTTAAAAAAAGAACGCACTGCTGTTCTTGCTGGTCATTTTATGCTACTCTACAATAAGAAAAGCCATTCACTTTTCCCCGCTGTAAAAGAATCAGTTACTAACTCATTTCTTTATCAAAAGATTGTCAATAAAACTGATGTTGGAATCTTTCCACTAAGAACATTTAAACTTGGACTGAAATTAAATGATCTATCTGTAAATTGTAAAATAGTTCTTCTCGTAAATGATGAGAGTTATAGGATTGAGGCAATTTCAAAAAAGGAAAAAGCAGAAATGGATGAAAAAGGAACTGAAAATCTAAGGCAGAAGTTCTTCTGGGGAAAAGACTTAGAACCGAAAATCTATCAAGAACTGATTGAAGAAGATGGGAGTAGGCTTGAAAATGTGCTATTCATAAATTCAGACAATGAAAGGAAAAAATATGATAAGAGTATACTGCCAATTCATTCTTTTTACTTTTCTGAAAGAGTACTGAATAAGAAATTCAATAATTCAACAGTCGAGCATTTATTGAAAGAAAATAAGTTATTTTGCTCAATTACATCTACTGGAAAAGCAATAAGATATAGATCAAAAAGAAGAAATCCAAGAAGTAACTATTGTGTTAGTAGTGATACAACAAGCCCTTGTATAGCCACATCTTTACAATTATATTATGAGTTATTTACAAAGTTTGGCGTTAACAACATTATAATGATGGTTCCAAAACATTGTAAGGATAGTGTGAATCAAGCTGCTGAAATTGCGCTGAATATCTTAGATGACAGAAAAAGAAAAATAACAGTTGTCTCTAATCTTGAGACCATGGCAAATAAAATCAATATAAAGGAACATCTAAATGATTAAGGATAAAAAACATATCACTTATCAAATTAAAGAAGGTTATAGAGTTCCTCTAAAAGCTATCCGAGGTGCAATAACTACTGTATTGTCTAAAGATAAAAATCTTTACGAAGCCTTTTGTAAACACGGATGTGCAATAGGATTTTTTAGATACAAGGAAGAAAATGAAAGTGATGAACATTTAATGAGAATGAGAATATTTCATTTTAATGACAAGACTTTAGATAAAAACTTAGGTAAAAAACAAAAATTCACAAAAACTGTACTGTCTATAATTTCAAAGAAAAAAGGATATTCACAGTTTGACCATTTAAATCACTTTCGGAAATTCTACTGCACGGAAGATGATGATGGAATGGCACTGTATCATCTAAACTTTAGACAAGAAGATATAATAACCTTTTGCTCAAAACAAGAAACGATTACATTCATAGATCACTTTGGGAAAAATGAGACTGTGACATGGAGTCAGTTAGAAACTGATCTAAAAAAAACTAAGAGTAAGTATTACCCTAAGTACTCAAAGCAGCTTGATCATCTAATTTTTTCATCAGGTATGAAAGAGGTCTATATCATACCAGTTCCTATCCTTTCATCTCCATCTATTTTAGTTTTCTTTAACGCTGCTGCTGTTAAACAGGAATTACAATATGGTAAAAAAGAGATATTTCCTCTTATACGTGATATTCTATGGAAAGTATCAGATGCTGTGTTTTTTCATCTTTATAATAGATTAATCGTAGAATTTACAGAAGAGCCAAACAGTTTTATTAAATTAGAAAGTATTGAAACGGAAGAAGAACTATTCAGTGCATTTATTAAAAGTGTGTCTCAAATTTTACTTCCTGTGAAGTATTCAATAGATAATAAGGACTTTATACAATTTTTTGATTGGTATGGTAATGAGGAAAAATCTTCCTCTTTCCTTCATAAGGTATCTATTGATTTTAGCTCAAAAAGAGTTAAGCAATATGAAAACGAACGTATATTCACTCATAAAGTTGATTTCCTGCTACCTAATTATAAAGTTCCTGTTAGAAGTGAGAGTAACGTTATTTCGTTTGAAATGCGAGCTGCTAAAACTGAACAAGGTGAATATCTTTCAGTTGACTATTTTGAGCAGGAAAATAAATTTCGTTTAACACTTCAAAACTTATACAGACTAATATTTAGTTACTGGGAAGCCATTAGAAAGTCTAAAGATTTTATTGCTAATATCCTTCAACCGTCTTTACAAAGGGTTCAAGAAATATCAGATCAAATTAACATTGGGGCATTCACCAACGCTGTAGAGAAACTAAATACCAACATAGATGCATTAACCAAAGGGCAGATTTCGAGACCAAATACATTTAAAGAAATACAGTCAGACAGGTCAATATCCGAGTATGAATTTATTTTTATGAATGAATCTTCTGTATTCCGAGGTAAATCATTCTACCACTTTTATGATATGATGACCAGTGACTATAAATCAATAGAAGATTTAGAAACCTTTAATGAATATAGTGAGGGTAAGAAAAAAGTAAATGACGTAAATTATGAAAGTTCAAAATCACAGTTAATTGAATGGTTTGACGATTTGGTGAGCATACTTAAATCAACAAAAGAATATTTGAAAAATGCATATGATAAACTTACACTTAATGAAAATGTTCCTTCTGAAACCTTTTTAGACAATTTATCTCACAGGGATGCAATTCTGTATTACTCAGTCTATTTAAATAAGTTGAATGATATTAGGATTCAACTCGACAAGTTATTCCATACAAAAAGAACAGTTCCTATGGAGCTTAATGATCCTAATATAAAGAATTTAATAAATAAAATAAAGAACGGTGATTATGCCGACAAAATTCGCACACAAGGTGTTAACCTTGATGAAAAATTTAATCTACAAGAAGTAAAAGTACCCAAATCACGTGATTTTAAGAAGGATTATAGAACATCTTTAGAAAAGGCTATTAATGAAATAGTTACTGACCATCCAAAAGGTGACGAATTGAAATCCTTATTTATAGAGGCATCATTAGTAAGAGAAAGACCAAAAGATGGGACTCTTTTGGTTTATGCTAAAAGTCTTAATCAATTTAAGAGGCATCTATTTGATGACTGGATATTTTAGGAAATTAAAATTCCTTTAAGGATTTTTAATGAGTTATATTAAAAAAAACCATGTTTTATAGATTAACAATTTAATATAAGTAATTAATTTTTCCTGTCGTAATAATTAAAACAGGCCCTTTAGGTGAAATTTATCTAAAGGGTTTTTTACTTCCTACCTATATAGTTGAATCAAAAACATTTAGGCATGAAATCGACAATTATACAAGAAAACTCTAAGGAAGAGAGAATTATTCCTTCATTGAGAACAAATACGCCCGTTAGGGCTAAAAACAAAATATTTACATCTCCACAAGATACTTCTCTTAAACAGAGTAGGATTCAAGCCTTCTTCGAGAAACTCGTTAGTGATATAAAGATAGACTCTATGTATAGAAATACTCTTTATGATTCACAAGTGCATCAGGAGGTTTCTCCACTTATAGATATGAAGGCAGATATTAGAAAACATCGTGTAAAGAGATTCTTGCACCTGCTTTCTCAAGATTTAACAATTGATAAAATGTATAGATTATGATCACTTTAACTGCTTCAGAAAATTACACCTCAAAGGCTGTTCGTTTAGCGCATGGTCTGCCTTTAGGTTCATTTTATGAGTTCACTCCTCCTTATAATCAAGAAGATGGAGAATGGTATTTCCCACAGTCTGGTGGAGTACCTCGCATCATCCAGCGATTGCAAAACTCAGCCAATACCTTATTTGAGACACAGGTCTTTGATTGGAGACCAAATGGGGGGTCAGTGGCGGAAGATGCTGTGATGATGGGAGTTTGTAAAAATAAGGGAGATTCCATTATCCACTTTAGTCATAGTCAAGGTGGTCATTTCGCAATAGAACCATTAGCAGCAAGAATGGGAATCAAATATTATCATCTACCAGTAGAACAAAACACTTTATTAATAGATGTCCCAGCACTGCATGCTATTTTAAAAAATGATCCATCTATTAGACTCG
Source organism: Chitinophagales bacterium (assembly GCA_020629335.1). The sequence goes on from JAHDDN010000041.1 coordinate 15,384, forward strand.
TAATGCTTGACCAGTCTTTCAAACTTAGAATGCAACCATTAGAGGCAATAAAGAGTATTCTTCCCACTGGTGTCGTGTTGGCATATGACTGTTCACATGATGGTGGTTTAATCGCTGGAGGCGCACTCCAACAGCCACTGGCAAGCGGAGCAGATATTGTATTTGGTAATACTCATAAGACTATTCCAGGACCTAATAAAGCCTTTGTTGGATGGAAAGATCCAAACCATTGGAGTATTCAGCCTATATCAGAATCCATTGTTCCAACTTTACAGTCAAACTGTCACAGTGAGTGTTTGGTACCAATGCTTCTATCCTTTAAGGAGTTGGAATTTTATGGTCGAGATTATGCCTCTCAAGTGGTAAGAAACGCCAAAGTATTTGCAAGGAGTCTTAGAAATGAAGGGTTCAAAATAAATGGGGAAAGCTTTGGCTTTACCGAAACCCATCAAGTACATATTGTTCTCGGAGATCCTATTTATGCTTTAGATATCCTTAGATTGCTGGAGGATACTGGTATTAGAGTGAACAATATCGAAATTCCTGGACAGAGAGGTACACATGGACTTAGACTTGGAGTACAAGCAATGACAAGAGCCCATATGGTAGAAAGTGATTTCGAAGAATTAGCAAAGATCATGTCAAAAATTATCCTTCAAAAAGAAAGTAGGTCGGAAATGAGATCTATTGTCGAAGATTTTAGTAGTCAGTTTAATAGAAATAGATTGGCATTTAGTTTTGATGAATTTCATTCAGAGGATTTTTTTAATGACTTTTTAAAAAATATATTATGAAGAAGGTAGTTTTATCTGATGGTAATTTAGAATACTTTCAATGGGTTCTTAAATCCTTGGATTCTCGCATAGAATTAATTGTAGCTGATGGAATACCATTAGCGAACAGCTTAAAAAGTATGAAGATATCTAATCTTCGTATGGTGCTTATTCAACCAGGAGCAAGATCGGGAATTAATTTATTGAATTTCATTAGGGCTAAGTACGAAGAAGTAAATAGAATTTTTCCAGGGGTAGGTTTAGGGATATTGACCTTTGAAGTGTTACATCCAATAAATGAGTTCCTATTACCTCCAAGAGTAGTCTTTCTGAGTGCCAATAACGTGTCTAATGATATCTATAAAAACTTACTTAAAAATGAAGAGGCAATAAAAGCTCTTAACCCTGTATTTCGACCATTTGGTGAATATCAAATAGGTAAAAAAAGGAGTTCTCCTGAAAATTGGCGACTTGCTTTGCCAAATTTTAATATTAAGCATTCAGGGATGTTACCTCCAATTGCTCATGCAGCATTAAAAGCTAACTCACCTGTGTATGTTGAAATATCAGCACAAGAAGCGTTAGTTTATTATGATAAACAAGGAATTGACTGTAAGAGAAAGGTAGAAGATGCCTTCAAACAATTACGACATGACGTTGACCTTGTTAAAAAAAACCTAAGTGTAAATATGTATTTACACTTAGATCACTGCAGCGATCCAGATTTGATAAATGCCGCTTTAGATAGTGGGTTTGATTCTATAATGGCGGATAGGTCAACAGGAACCTTAAAGGAAAATATAAGATTTGTTAAAAAAACAAAGATACTATCTGATGCTTATGGAGTACCTATCGAAGGCGAGATAGGAGCTATTGATCTTCATGGGTTTCGAAAAAAATCGACTACTCTCTTAGAAGAAGCATATGAATTTATCCAAGAGACCGAAGTAGATTACGTTGGTGTGAATGTCGGACAATACCATTCTGGTGATTATGGTTATGATAAGGCTCTTTTAGCTTCTCAAAAATATTCCGACATATCACAAAAGAATAGTCATAGAGATCAAAATCTTTTAAATGCATGCATTTTGTTAGATGAAAGAATTTCTAATAGGGGTTTAACTGAAGATTATACGATAAGAAAGAACCTCAAATATATAATCGACAGCATTATTTTCAGTGTAAAGGAAGATTATCAAGAACTTTTAAACACAATAGAATCAGAGTTATCAATTAAAGATTCATATTGGATCAAAGAGTTAAGAGATATTTGGTATAAAGAAAACACCAAGGTAGCAGGAAATTTATCCAAATTATACTCTGAAATAATGAGTAAAACTATTAAGCATAATTCAAAAAAGAACAAGTCACTCGATTTTGATTTATTGACAGAATTAGCAGAATGGTTGTCTGATAAAAAAACAAGGATGGTTATCCATGGCGGCAGCAGTATTGAGCCTACTGATTATCAATTTTTTAATGCCTTCAATATTGCTCGAGTGAATTTAGGCTCTACCCCGTACCTGATGTTTATCGATTCAATTAGATCAATGGGCATGGGTAGATATAACTTTAATTCACAAGAACTATCTTCTTACAATGAAGAGAGCATAGCTCTCATGCAAGATTATTGTAAAATATGGCCTGAGTGGATAAGTGAATTACCTGCATATATGCAAAATTTCACAAACGAAATATACTACCGTTATTTAATACCATTTAATCAAACAAAAAAGATATATCATGATAAATAATATCAAAGAATACCTATTGAAGAATGAAGCAGATTTTTCAGAATTTTCTCATGAACCAGTTGGTAATCCCTTAGAATACTCTAAATTAATAGGAACCAGATTGGAACAACAAGCTAAAGCACTTCTATTAAGATGTAAAAGTCGTGGTAATAAGTACTTTATTGTGGTAACATGTCCTGCGAATAAAAAAGTTGACTTTAAAATTCTTAAACAAAAAATAAATAATGTAAAGTCCGTTCGTGTTGCAGAGGAAAAGGATTTACTAGAATTAACTGATTGTTCACCAGGTACTTTGCCGCCTTTAGGGAAAATATGGAATTTGCAACTATATATGGACAAAGATTTATTAAATGAATCTAAAGTTTATTTTAATGCGGGAAGCCTTGATCATTCATTAGTAATGGCCCCTGAAAGTATATATCAACTTGAAGATGCTATTCTATTTTAAAAAAACTATGATTGTTAACCTTCTCATACTTCCTATAGTCAGGTTGTATCAGATAACTACGGTTTTCGTTAAACAAAGGATAAAAAGAACTACATTTTAACAATTATCAAAAAGGAAATCCTTTTTGATAATATCCTTTTGTTTAACGAAAATCATATGTAATAAATAGAATTATAAATCTGCAACAGCTTGTTCTACATTTTAATTTATTTAACAAGCCTCTTTATTTTCAAAGAAAGTACAACGACAAAATTAAGAGTATATTCAATTGAAATTTGGGTTCAACATCTCAGAAATCAAATTCTTTTTCTCAAAAAAGTCAAACATCAATATAAAAAGTAACTGTAAGTTTCAGAATTAAATGAGCCTAAGTTTTGATAATTATATGTGGATAAATCGGTCCAAGCTGTGCCACTCATTTCGGAGCAAGCTGTGCCACTCATTTCGGTCCAAGTTGTGCCACCCATTTCGGTTCAAGCTGTGCCACTTATTTCGGTTCAAGCTGTGCCACTTATTTCGGTTCAAGCTGTGCCACTTATTTCGGTTCAAGCTGTGCCACTTTTTGTAACGGAATAAAAAAGTAGATTTCTATTGATGATTTTTGTGTAAACAAAAACAAAAATCATGGCATTTAAACGCATAGAAATCATGGACATTCGTCAAATTATTCAACTTAAAATCCAAAACTTTAGCAATCGTAAAGCAGCTCAAATCTTGGGTATTCATCGTAATACGATCAATGATTATGTTCGGCTACTTAAAGCAAGTGAAAGTCCTTATGAGACACTTTTAAAGCTTTCAGATAAGGAATTAAGTTTGCTCTTTCCCTTAAAGACGACGGTTGACCATCAACGTTATGAAGAGCTAAGTTCTTATTTTTCTTACTTTCAATCTGAACTCAAAAGGCCTGGCTGTACGCGCCAAATTCTTTGGCAAGAATATCTATCTAAACACCCTGAAGGTTATGGCTACACCCAGTTTAATGAGCATTTTAATAGCTGGCTAAATCGAATAAAAGCCAGTGGTAAATTTGTGCATAAGGCAGGTGATAAAATATATGTTGATTATACAGGAAAAAAGCTATCATTTATAGATCAATCTTCTGGAGAAATAATCTCCGTTGAGGTTTTTGTAGGTATCCTTCCCTGTAGTCATTACACTTTTGTAGAAGCTAGTTTATCTCAAACAACAGCCGACTTCATTGGCTCGATGAATCGCTGTCTCCGTTATTTCGAAGGAGTTCCCAAAGCGATCATTCCCGATAATCTCAAGGCAGCAGTTACTAAAAGCAGTAAATATGAACCCATCTTAAACAAGACCTTCAAAGCCCTTGCCTCGCATTATGGATGTGTCATCAATCCAACTCGTGCCTATTCTCCTCAAGATAAAGCACTCGTTGAGGGAGCTGTCAAGTTGGTCTATCAGCGTATTTTTTATCCCTTGAGTAAAATGCAATTCTTTTCTTTAAAAGAGCTTAACAGCCAAATCTCTATTTTATTGACCGCTTATAATGACTGCTTAATGAGTCAGTCTGGCCTCTCTCGAAAGCATCAATTTCTGAGCATCGAAAAGGAGTATTTGGCTTCTTTACCACCTCAAGATTATGAAATACGTTACTACAAAACAGCTAAGGTTCAAAAAATGGGGTATGTATATCTACATGTCAACAAAAACTATTATAGCGTCCCTTATCGCCTGATTGGCAAACAAGTAGAAATTAGCTATAATCAAGATACTGTTGAGATTTACCATAAACAATCCCGTATTTGTAGCCACAAAAGAAGCTTTAGAGCAGGACACTATGTAACTATCCGAGAACATCTAAGCAGTAGCCATCAATTTTATGGAGATTGGTCTCCAAGCTATTTTGAAAAATTGGCTAAGCCTTTGGGAGAATCTGTTCTGCATTATATCCAAGCCCTCATAGAGCAAGCCAAGTACCCAGAAGTGGCTTATAAACAGTGCTTAGGTATTTTTGCACTCGCTAAAAAATATACTCATTTACGAGTCAATAATGCTTGCCAACGTGGATTGGGTTTTCATCGATATGGCTATCATATCATCAAAAATATTTTAGCCAACAATATGGATTTAGACGCTCAAGCTCTAGAACCAGCCAGCAAGATTCCCCCTCACCAAAACATACGAGGGGCAGAGTATTATCAATAATCATTAACCTTTAAAATCAAACAAAATGAATCAACATCAGACCGTTGAAAAAATGAGGTCCATGCGACTTCTTGGAATGGCTCAAGTCCATCACCAAAATTTAACAGATAATCTATACTCAGACTATACCTTAGACCAATATATTAGCTTATTGGTAGATCAAGAATGGGAGTCGAGATATAATAGAAAAACACAGAATTTGATTAAAGCGGCTGGCTTCAGAGCCACCGCTGATATTCAAAACATAGACTATACTTCTAATCGAGGATTAGAGAAAAACACCTTCGAACGATTGGCCAGTCTTGAGTTTATCAAAAACAAACAAAATCTTATCATTACTGGGGCAACTGGAACAGGAAAAAGTTATATCGCACAAGCGCTAGGACGAAAAGCTTGTTTGGAGTTATACAAAACCAAGTACTATCCAACTCATACCCTTTTCGATCAAATCAAACTGGCTATACTACAAGGAACCTATTACAAACTGCTTAAAAAAATACAACAGACGAATCTCCTAATTATCGAAGATTTTGGACTGATTCAAATAGATAAGGAGGCCAGAAAAGCACTCATGCAAATTGTCGAGTTCAAATATGAAAAAACTTCTTTAATAATTACCTCTCAGATACCAGTCAAAAACTGGCATCAACTCATTGGAGAAGGTACTATTGCTGACGCTATTATGGACAGAATTGTTCATAACTCTCATCGAATAGAACTAAAAGGAGGATCTTTAAGGAAAAAGAGAAAATTAAATCACTAAATTTGCCACTAAAATCTACTTTTTAAAGTGGCACAATTAGACCGAAACGACTGGCACAACTTCACCGAAATATGTAATATGAGCTTTTAAATCCCCATTCAACCCACTAAATATCAAAACAAGCTTATTTTAAACCACGACTCTCGACAAAGTTTTTTACAGTTATACGATTTACT
>JAHDDN010000539.1 GCA_020629335.1 Chitinophagales bacterium
GGTAGATTATTTTAGCTAGCAGCTTCTGACATTGCTGACTCTAACACACTCAAAGCATTAGGCCCTTCTGCAAAAAGTAAGTCTAACACACTCATATTGGGATGAAAACCTATTTTATCTTCAAAGACTTGATGATAAATAGGTGCTTTAAAAAGCTCATCTGCCCTGGACTTATTATTAGGAAAAATAGCCGATCTCCAATCTAAAATATCATCTCCATACACTTTTTGGAATTTCTCCGTATAGCTCATTTCAATATCTGCACCCAACATTTCAATGATATGAGCAATCAATGACTGATTAAAATCAAAAAGATTAGTTGCAGGCGTTTCATAAAATGGCGCTAAATCATCTTCGAAATACTCAAAATAAGGCGAACTACGATAAGCTGTCCGCATTCCTTGCCAATGAATACGTTGCCAATGATGGGCATTACAGATTTTGACATTCTTCATGGCATCCCTATTCCTTCTGCCTCCTAACACATGTATAGATAAGCGAAGAGGGCCATCTGGCATCAATATATAAGCCCGATTTCGATAACTAGCCTTCACAAAGTGTTCATATTGTTCGATTAGGACCTTTTTATGATGGATTAAACGTGCAAAATATTGTATATTTGGCAAGTATTGTGATTCAATCAATAAGGTTTTTTTGACATTTTTTTGACTTTGCTCATCCATTGCTCAAGGGAATTTTTAATTAACTTTAAATTTTAAGGAATATTGAAATAATAAATAGCCTCCTTTATGCTCAGTAAAAAACAGCTATTTATTGCTATAGTATTCCTAAGACTCAATCCAGTAATATGAAAAATCTCATTACCTTCTTTATTATTTTTTGCAGCTTAGCTATCCACCAACTCTATGCAGATATCAATATTCAAGTGGATAATTGCATATTCCAAGCCCCCGAACAGGGCAGTTATGTGGAAACCTATCTGCTAATTCCGGGCAAAGATATTGAATTTGTTAAAAATGAAAGCGGTAATTGGCAAGCAAGTGCCGAAATAAGCATCATTTTTCAACAAGGAGAAGAAATTAGTGCCTTCGATAAGTACATACTAAATAGCAAAGAGGTGGCTAATCAAGAAGATATTAACTTCAATTTGGTGGATCTCAAAAGATTTCCTCTTGAGGCAGGTAATTATAGCATGGAGATTAAAGTCAAAGACATCGCTTCTAATAAAGAAGCTAACTACAGCTCTAATATTACTATAGAAAAAGCATCGCCCAAAATCCAAATATCTGATATCGTATTATTGGAAGACTATAAAGCAAGCGAGGAGGAAAATATCTATACCAAAAATGGAATAGAAATGAGTCCTTATGTTCTCAACTACTATCCAAGTAATTTCAATAGACTCATGTTTTATACGGAGTTTTATAATACAGATAAGGTATTAGCAGACCCCAACTATTTAGTTACCTACTCACTCGTCTATCACACCACTGATAAGATTCCATTGAACTTGCGCAAATTCAAAAAGCAAGAAGCAGCGCCTGTGAATGTGCTTTTAGGAGAACTAAATATCGAAGATTTGCCTTCTGGCAATTATGATCTAATAATAGATGTTCGCAACAAACAAAACGAACAATTAGCTTCTAAAAAAATAATGATTCAACGCAATAAAAAAGTCAATCCTGAATCTCTGGAAAATATTAGCGAAGTAAATCTAAGCGGTTCTTTCACGGAAGAATTAGACGCTAAAAAACTAAATTACTACCTAGGTGGCCTAAAGCCAATCGCTGGTGATAATGAGGTTCGATACATCAAAAATCTGATCAAAAGTAATGACGAAACACTCAAACGTCAATTCATTTATAACTTCTGGCTAGCAAAAGATAATGAATATCCTTCTCTGGCCTTTGCCAAGTATGTCGAGAAACTTGACTATATCAATAATGAATACAAAACATCACTTAACTTCGGCCATGATACCGATCGAGGACATGTATTCCTCAAATACGGTCAACCCAATAATATGCAAGTCAACCACATGGACCCTAATGCCCTTCCTTATGAGATTTGGCGCTACTATACCGTCGGCACACAAAGTAATGTAGAGTTCGTATTCTTTTCTCCCGAAAGAGGTTCCAACGAATTTGTCCTCCTTCATTCTACTGTAATGGGTGAATTAAGTGACCCTCTATGGGAAAACCAAGTGTTCCAAAATAGCTCCAATAAAAAAGATCCATTTGATAACAACAACAGCATAGATCACTTCGGAACTCGTACGAATGATTTTTAATTTAACGTCTTAACTGAATAACTGATAAACCGAATAACTAATATATTCCTCAAAAGGGCCGACACATAGCTCGGCCCCTACAATAATAAAAACGAATTAACTAATTTGGGGCTTCCTACTGCGCTCGCAAAGGCGAGTGCAAAGCACGAGAAAAAATTCATCATTATGCATTAATCATTTATCATTGCAAGCGAAGCGCAGCAGTCGGGCTGTCCGCTCTTATGTGGCTATGCTGCTCCTACTCTGCTAAGTGCTGCTTGTCTGCCCTGCGGGCCAGCCATCGCATCACTAAGCGCCGTAAGTCGCATCATGGACGCCACATACCGCTACCATCCCTAAGCCTGTCCTCCCTTGGGGGAGGTGCCCGAAGGGCGGAGGGGGACTCCACGATCTGTTAAATTCATAGTTAAACAATGAACAAGCTCTCCTACTACTTCTTCCGCTTCTGCATCCTCTACTTTGCACTCATCCCCTTTTCCATCCTCTATCGTATTTCGGATATATTGGCCTTTATGTTTGAGCACATCATTGGCTATCGAAAGAAAATCATTTACGATAATCTTCGCCGCTCCTTTCCCGATAAAACCGAAAAAGAAATTAAAGCCATCGCACACGGCTTCTATCAAAACTTCGCCGACATCACCTTAGAAGCATTCAAAGGATTTTCGCTCAGCAAAAAAGAAGCCGTCAGAAGATACAAAATGACGAATGTCGATGAACAACTCCTACCCTATTTCGAGCAAGGGAAAAACGTCATCGCTATTGGTGCCCACTATACCAATTGGGAATGGGGCGCCCTCTGCTCTGGCCTCCAATTCCAGCATCATCCCTACGGATTTTACAAACCTATCTCCAATCCCCTCATAGATGCCTACATCAGAAAAAAGCGAAAGCAATTCCGTATGGATCTTGTCCATTTAAAAGATACGGAAAAAACATTCGCCCTACCCACTCCTAAACCCGTCGCCTATATCATGCTGGCCGATCAAAGCCCATCTAATGCCCACAAATCCTACTGGATCAACTTCCTAAACCAAGAAACCGCCTGCCTACACGGCCCCGAAAAATACACCCAACGAACCAATTGTCCTGTTGTGTTTATTAATATTAAAAGAGTAGATAGAGGAATGTATGAAGTAGACTTAGTCCCCTTAGCCGAAGACTCCGCCTCATTACCTGAAGGAAAACTCACTTATTTATACATGAAGGAGTTAGAAAAGCA
>JAHDDN010000042.1 GCA_020629335.1 Chitinophagales bacterium
TAAATGGACAATCGTCAGCAGGGTCTGGCTCAATGTTTTCACATTCACAAGTAGCTGGATTATAAACGTCTTCAGTTAATGGGCATCCGTCATCACAGTTAGCTTGTTCAATCTCAATCATTACACAAGCACAAGAAGCTGCGTCATATTCTTCCGCCACTAATACGCCATCCATACAAACTGGATCAGTAGCACATTCTGGTGCTGGCAATTCAACCATTACACAAGCACAAGAAGCTGCGTCATATTCTTCCGCCACTAATACGCCATCCATACAAACTGGATCAGTAGCACATTCTGGTACAACTTCTGTTGGCACACACTGGCAAGTAGTAGGATCATAAGCTTCTGTCATTACTACACCGTCCATGCAAATTTCTTCAGTATTACAAACAGGAGCTGGGACTACTTCCGTTACACAAGCACAAGTAGCCGCATCATATGCTTCAATAGTTGTTACACCATCCACGCATATTGGATCAGTATTACATACAGGAGCAGGGACTACCTCAGTTACACAAGCACAAGTAGCTGCATCATATGCTTCAACAGTTGTTACACCATCCACGCATATTGGATCAGTATTACATATAGGTGCTGGTACTTCAACTACCACACACTGACAGCTTGTAGGATCGTATTCTTGTATTGTTGTTACACCATCCACACAAACGGGATCAGGGTTACAAATTGGCGTTGGTAATTCTGTTGGAATACACTCACAAGAAGCTGCGTCAAATACTTCTAATGTAAGGATGCCATCCGTACAAATAGCTTCTGTATTACATTCTGGTATTGTTTCTACTGGAACACAAGCACAAGTAGCAGGATCGTATTCTTCAGCCACGAATACGCCATCTATACAAACTGGATCAGTAGCACACTCTGGAGCTGGTACTTCTACTACCACACAATCACAAAGCTCTATATCAAACTCTTCAACAGTTGTTACTCCCTCTACACATACAGGATCAGTAGCACATTCTGGTACTGGAATTACTTCTGGAATACAAGTACAAGTTGCTGTATCATAAATCTCAGTGGTAATTACTTCGCCATCACAAACAGGTTCTTCATTACATGTTGGTATTACTTCTACTGGAGTACATTCGCAAAGAAATGGATTGTAAACTTCTGACATAAGTACTCCGTCTACACAGAGCTGTTCTGTATTGCATTCAGGTGTTACTATTTCAGGCACACAATCACAAATAGTAGGATCATATACTTGGATAGTTACTATTCCTTCTTCACAAACTTCTGTTTCATCACAAGGTAATTGTGGAAGTATTACGATATCACATTCGCAAGTCAATGGATTTAAGACTTCTGCTGTTAATGCACCTTCTACACAAACTGGATCTTCATTACAAATAACTGCCTCTACAGTTACATCACACTCACAAGTTTCAGGATTGTATGTTTCAGTAGTAATGGTACCTGCTTCACAGATAGGATCAGCACAAACTGGTTGATCTACTACCATATCACATTCACAAGTTTCTTCATTTAAAACTTCGTACATGATTACACCATCTACACACACTTCATCTACAGCACATTCAGCTATAGGAGCTACACATACCGCTTCTGCAAAGTATGGGATTGGCTCATAACAAGTAGATTCTATTCCTAAGAATAGGTTTTGATCAAACGTACCTTCTAACTCTGATACAGTATCTTCTCCATTACAAACAGGAGTAGCAGGGATATCACCTAATAATTCGGTACATACCTCTCCGCCCATTGAAGAAATTTCAACTCCTGGAGCAGTGGCACAATCGCCATCAGATGCTGCTGCTGTGAATGGTGCTGGATAAACACTAGTAGTGAATAGTGCTACTATAGGTACAGGAGCTTCTGCACAAGTAACTGTGAAATCTTCAACAGAAACCTCAAGGATTTCACAACCCATATTATTTGCGATGAAGTCAAAACAAACATTATCACCGATAATAGTACCAGCTTCCCCAGCAGGACCAGTTGCTACAATATTAGCAGCAGAACCTGCGAAGACTAAACAAACTTGATATTCTTCACCATGGCAAACATTTTCTGGCCCAACTACAGCGACAAATGCTGGACATTCCACACAAGTATCACAGCCAGGTACTTCTAAAGCACCACTATTATCTGGATACTCACAAGGAGCACCTTCAAACACTACTGGATCTTGTGTCCATTGATAAGTATCTGCTACTGGAGGACAGGCATCAATTGGGCCTTCTGCTATAAATCCTTCAACCACAGTAGCACATTCTCCAGCAGTGATAGTAGGAGGAACACCACAAGCAGTGCTTAGTGTTACTTCAACACCAAATAAAGCTGGGTCTGGGAATACTGTAAATGCTAAAGGTGATAAAATACCTTCAATTGGAGCTTCTAAACATAATGAAACAACTTCTAAAGCAACTTCTGCTGCAACACATCCAGGATCTTCAATCACAATAGTTGCACATAGCGTATTAGGAGCTGCACCTGGAGCTGCTTCTGCCCCACCTATCGTTAAAGTAACATCAATTGGATCAGCACTAAATTCGTAGCAAAGTTCTACTTCTGTACCTGCTGCATAACATAAGTTATCAACGACTGGAGCAGCGACTAATGTTGGACATTCAGTACAAACTTCACATCCTGCAATAGGAAGCATTTCTTCTACTTGCTCAAAAGCACATGGAGATTCAGGGAAAGGATCACTAATAGTGAAAGATACCATACCATCAACTGGAGGCATTCCTTGATCAGTACAACCATCAATAGGATCGCTAATCACTACAGGACCTTCTATTATTAATAGACATTGGCCAATATCTAAGATTGATGCTGCGCCACCACATTCTCCAGGAATCGGTTCATAAGCATAGCTATCAGCTGGAGGGTAGACCATTACCTCTGTATTTCCACTTAAAGGAGTATTTGGATCTGATACACAGAATCCAGCGACAAATATTGGCATTGGTGCTGGAGCACAAGGATTAAAACCAACTAATACAGCATCCACATTAAAGCAAATTTGAGTATCACCTGGAGCGGCTACTGTAGCCTCAACTGGTTCTGTAATAGTAATATCATCTGCTGCCGAATCAAAAGTTACACATACCTCAATGAGATCGCCTGAACAAACAGGATTAGGAGTTCCTACTACTTCCGTTAATACTGGACAATCACATGGAGCTGTTGGACAAGTTGCTACAGCACTATATGGCTGTATATCATAACAAGCAATATCTTCAAGACCTAAGAATACGTTTTGGTCAAACTCGCCTGCTAAAGTAGTCGTAATATCTTCTGTTCCACATTCTGGTGTTGCGGGAATATCTCCTAGTATTGAATCACAAAATTCACCACTTGCAGAATAAATATCAACCATTGGAGCTGTATCACAACCTCCGTCTACAGGATCTAATGCAAATGGCGCTGGATAAATATCTACGAATACTGGTAAAAGGATGATGTCTAATATCTCTCCATTACAAGTTACTTCTACAATATCGATTGGTTCGTTTACAACAAGACATGTTTCATTTGTAAAGGTATATTCTAAGCATACATTATTGCCGTCAACTACACCTATAACACCATTAGCACCTGTTACTGCTATTGGTGCGGCATCACCATCAAATTCTAAGCATACTTCTATTGGTGCACCACTACATACTGCTGCTGGAGCAGAAATATCTACAAAGTTTGGACAAGGCGCGCAAGTATCACAACCTTCAACTACTTCTTCCCCTTCTAATATAGGATCATAGACACAAGGAGCTGCTTCTAAGCCTTCTGGTAGAACTTGTGTCCATGCATAAGTACCAGGAGTTGGAGGACATGCATCAACTGGAGATACATCATCAACCCATCCACCTGTAATAGTAGCACAAGCATCCGCCTCTATAACTGGTGCTACGCTACAGCCTGTACTTGGCGTTACACTTCCTACAAAATTGGCTGGATCTGGATATACATTATAAGTGGCTACTATATCTGTTATAATAGGATCTTCTCCACATAATGCTGTGAAGAAAACGGTGCCAGTTGCAATTTCACAAAGTGGTGCTACATCTATATCTGCTACAGCCACAATATTAAAACAAAGTTGACCTTCTGCTCCTGGAACTGCAGGAGGGTCAACTGTTACATTATCTAAAGGCCCATCAAAAGTGATACATACTTCTGTTTCTGTTCCTTCACAAGCATCTGCTGCTGTCACTGCTGTAATAGTAGGACAATCAGGACATGCTTCTGCTGGACATGAAACAGGCGTTTCGCCAGCTAAGTTAGCTGGCAAGCATTCTCCTGGGAAAGTTGCAGTTGCTCCAGCAAAATCCCAAGTAAGTGTTGCTTCATTGCTAGTGCCACACTCTACAGGAGTAACTGGATTTGCCACTTCTGCAAAATCACAAACTTCCCCTGTGGCATTTTGTAGTTCAATTCTTGCGACACCGCCAGCATCACATACCACAGGAGCTATTTCTACTACTGTTAAAATAGGGTATTCAATTGCAGCCGCTGCTGCTGGGTATGGATAAACACATGGTGCTGTTTCAAAAACAGGGCCTGTGATAGCCCAAGTAACATCTGTTGGGGCACATGAGGGAGCGATTACTTCAGGATCTTGTACAATAGTTAAATCACAAGCACCTATAGATAAAGGGGCTGTTACACCACAACCATCAGCAGCCGGTGTAAATACAAAGTCTGCTGGGTTTGGATAAAGATCAAATATCAATATACCATCTGTAGGGCTATCTGAAGTAGGAGGTAGACCTGTAGGACAAAGTACTTGCCATGTTAATGCGATCTCTTGTACTTCACATGTTGATGCTGGAAGCGCTACTGTAGCACAAATTTGTGTATCACCAGCTACTCCAGTTCCTGCTCCTGCGGCGGTACCACCAATAACTAATTGGAAATCTGCTGGGTCTATTGATAGACCTGTACAAATTTCTACTTCTGTTATATCACCACAAACATCAGCCAAAGGAGCTGGGGCTGTTACGTCTGCACAACAGTCGATGGTATAACAAACTTCTGTGCTGTAAGCATAACAAATGCCAGTTGGTACACATGTACCAACACTACCATTAATTTGATCTATTAAATCTATAACATCAAGAATAGTAGCACTAGCTCCAAATAAAGGCAAAATAGCTTCTATGCTAGTTATTTGGGAACCCATAGTGATTCCTGCACCTCCTAATGTACCACAAACATCAATACCTGTTTGGTCTTGAATGGCAGTACAACAAGTTAACTGACAGCCAAATAGTTCAAAAGCACAGCCATTCAGTATTTCTTCTACTACTTGCTGGACAGCAGCTAAATCATAAGCAACACCGACTACACACATTTGGTCACCAGGCCCTAAACCGATAGCACTAGGTGTAAAAACTCCAGAAGAATTAGCTCCAATTACAGGACCGCCTGGTCCATTTGTAGCTAGATATTCTACTGTTGCTCCAGGGCCAGATGGCGGAGGATCTTGGATTAGCGTGTTTGCCTCATCAGGGCAAATATTCGGAGTGTCAGTACTAAGTGTACCCTCTACATAGTCTTCGCAGGGGACACCACCTTCACCACCACTTCCTTGGGCGAAGGTATTAATACTAAATACCATACAACATAACATTACTATCGTTGTACAGTATAAAAAAAGTTTTATTGTTTTTTTCATAGGTCTACTTAAGTTTAAAAAAGAGTTTATAAGATAATTTGTTTATACATGCAGGCGAGTAAGGGGGGAATCAGTAATTTACATAGCGAACAGATTCCTTTGTAAAAAGATGTTTTGTTAAAAAAATAATTTATAAAGTAGTATTGTAGTATTAAAGTCTTGTGTTAAAATGAGTAGTAAAATCGCTGGTTAAATGTTGAGTAGTATATAAGTTGATGAAAATGACTAATCTGCAAATTAGCCACTTTACTTACCCGTGTTGGCAAAGATAATGTATTTATATTTAATTAATTAGTACAAAATCTTGCGATTGTTGGGTAGTTTTCGTCACATTTGTTAAAATGTTTTTCTTTATTTTTTTGTAATTAAATGATTTTTATTTTATTATGAATAATTATTTTGTATTTTTTGATTTGTGTTTGTTGGACGAAATTAAATTTTATAATAATCAATATATAAATAAGTATAACATTATTTGTTCGGACATTTGTTGTTAGCTTAAATTGGCTTAGGGATGGTAGCGGTATGTGGCGTCATGGGGCAGCTTATGGAGCTTAGGCGGACGTAGGCTGGCCTGAAAGGCAGACAAGTGCGCCTTAGCGGAGTAGCTGACACATAGCCACATAAGAGCGGACAGCCCGACCTTTCCTTATTTTTTCATCGGAGGGCGCACACATAGGTGCGCCCCTACGGGCCGATGAAAAAATAAGGAAAGGGAAGCCCCTAATTAACTATAAACTGAAAAACTGGTCAACTGATGAATTGACAAACGGTTTAAGTAATTCTTTTTGAGTATAATTCATAGAGGAGGAAAGCGTATACGATGCTATATTCTATACCTACGAGTAGCAGTGACTCAGTATAGGCATCTGTACGATAGGTGTAATAGCTGAGTGGAATGAGTAAGGACCAGAGTATGGGAAAGCGAAAATTAGTGAATAAACTGAAGGCGATTAGTGGGGTGATATACCAGGGATGTACAATGGTAGCGAAGGCTAAATAGATGCTTAGGGCAAAGAGCATGGATTGAAAAAAAGAAGGAATTTGTTTGGATTTTTCTTTTAGGGCTACAAATAGAATGGATAGAAAGGTCGCTAAGGCGAGGTATTTTCCGACTAAGCTGATGATGTTCCAGCCTTTGATTTGGTAGCCGATGGCTCTTATGATGTAATAGATACTGGCATTAAATTCAAATTTTTGGAAGTAGAGTCCGATGCTGTTGAATAGGTTTTGGAGAATCGTCCAATTGAGTACAGTGGCGAATAGTAGTAGGGTGATAATAGCAGCCAATATACTATAGGCGATGCTTTTGAGCCAGCCTAAACGTTTGATGAGGAAGGGAAGGAATATGAGTGGCCATAGTTTGGTACAGATGGCCGCAGCCATAGCGGTAGCGGAGCTTATTAAGCGGCTTGTGTTTTGTGTAATAGTTAAATTTTGTTTTTGTTCTTCTTTATTGGGAAGTAAGAAATAGGCGGCCAAAAGGCTAAAGAATATCATGGCTGCTTCAAAGTGCAAATTGCCTGATAATTCTATGATCACTAAGGGGTTGAGTGCGTAAAGTAATATTTTTTTATCAGCTAATTGGAATCTTTTGAGTAAGCGGTGCATTAAAAATAGGCTGCCGCATTCGAAGGCGAATAAGAAAGCTTTCATGCTAATAATAGCTCCAATGTTAGGAGGAGAAAATGGAGCACTTAATGCAAATATATATTGATTGACAGGAGGGTAGATGCTGTAGTAGTTAGGAGAATTGAGCTGTAGAAACAATCCTTCGTTTAATGTATCAGATAATAATTGTTGATGAATGACTTCGCTTGGTAAGTATAGAAACGGACTAATGCCATTAGCGAATAGATGTCCGTCCCATATAAATCGCCAGAAATCATCGGAAAGATTAGGGATAGAAAAGAGTAAGGCGAATCGAATGACAATGGCTGTAATGATGCCCCATTTGATGTGTTCTTGGCTATCACATAGTCGATAGAAAATCCCATAAGCTATGAATAGCCCGCCGAATAGGCTCATTAAGGTATAAAAATCTGTTCGAGATACAGCATAGCCTAAGTAGATGTAGGCGATTAATGAGCTAAGGAGTAAGCCAATAGCTAATAGAGGGGAGGTGGATTTATCGTAGGGCATGCTTGACAGAATATAAGAAAACACTGCTAAAACTGATAAAAGCAATGATATGCAATAGATAAAATCCAAAACCTAAATGAGGAAATAGATAGGGGAGTATTAGAGCCGTTAAGAAATAGATAGCCGCCAATCCTTCCATATAAGTCATTCCGCTAATTTTACTAACAGCGTATTGTTTGTTTTTCCAAGCATCACTTTCTCCTATGATATTGAACTTAGGTGTTCTAATAAAGGGCGTCTTTTCTCCTAACAATCCTCTAATAGCGGCCAGTCCATTATGTAGCGATAATCCCATTGTCATAATCAAGAACAGTGGCAGCATAATCGTACATTTTAGAATTCCTTTCCAAGTAGTATCTTCTCTAAAAACTGTGGTAACATAATACATGAAAGCGACTGCTACATTACTCAATAAAAACAAAGAGCCATAATGCACATATTCCTGTTCAATGTAAGTATTTTTAAGCAGCAAAAGCGGTACACTCAGAAAGACCATCAGTAAGATAATGATATAAAGACTGCTACTTAATAAATGAGAAAAAGCATTGAGCTTAATTGAAAATGGCAAATCTGTTTGAACAATCTTAGGCAGTATTTTACGAGCCGTTTCTGCTCCACCCTTAATCCATCTAAACTGCTGTGATTTAAAAGCCGCAATATCAGCAGGTAATTCCGCAGGCGACTCAATATTTTCCAAATACTTAAATACCCACCCTTTCATTTGTGCTCGATAACTCAAATCTAAATCTTCCGTCAAGGTATCCGCTTGCCATCCACCAGCATCACTGATCGTTTCTTTTCGCCAAACACCAGCCGTACCATTGAAATTCATAAAATAACCGCCATAATTACGCCCTTGTTGTTCCACCGTAAAATGCGCATCCAAGAAGAAAGCTTGCACCCTCGTTAGTAGCGAATAATCCTCATTAATATGCTCCCAACGAGTTTGTACTAAACCAATTTTATCCTGATCAAAATAAGGCAAGGTTTGCAATAAAAAATCAGTATTAGGCAAGAAATCCGCATCAAAAATAGCAATAAACTCCCCTTTAGCCGTCTTCAGGCCATGTTGCAAGGCACCCGCTTTAAAACCCGATCTATCCACCCGATGAATCAACTCAATATCAAAGCCCTTCGCCTGATATTCTTCCACTTTACGCCTCGAAATCTCCAATGTCTCATCCGTAGAATCATCCAATACCTGAATTTGCATTCGCTCTTTAGGATACTCAAAAGCCGCAATACTATCAATCAAACGATCCATGACATACAGCTCATTAAATACTGGCAATTGCACCGTCACCAAAGGAAAATTATCCATTTTCGGCCTTTCTCCAATAGATTGGTCCCTTTTTGATCGAATATATTTCCAAGCCAAATGCGCTTCTAAAACACAATAGACCAATATAATCACCAAAAGAGAAAAATAAATAGCGACTAAAAAAACTTCAATCATTGAGGCAAGTTACAACATTTTCTCATTCGACTGAAAATCAAGCACCAGATAATATGTCACCTAATTATCATTCGGCCTTTCTCTTTCTTTTTAAAATTAATTAGGAGCTTCCCTCGCTTCGTATTTTGCGATTGCTCCCGCATAATTAAATTCAATCAACAAATCAAAAATCAATCAATCTACAAGTGGCTCGGTCGGGCTGTCCGTTCTTATGTGGCTATGTGTCTGCTATTCCGCTAAGGCGCACTTGTCTGCCTTTCAGGCCAGCCTACGTCCGCCTAAGCTCCATAAGCAGCCCCATTGACGCCACATACCACTTCCATCCCTAAGCCAAAAAATCTCTTGTTTTTATCATATTACTTATTATATCTTAATGCCTCATATATAAACGCATAATTATCAATCACAAATAGTTTTGAGTTTAGATGTGAAGGCATTTATGCCAGTATTTAAATAAAAATTCGTAAATTTAGTTGTGATATACTCGAAACTATTTGTGAAATACTGATTTTTTATCATTGATTTACTGTTTAATTTAGAAAATACCCCTATGAGAAATTTTCTATCTTTCCTTATGCTACTCCTATGGTTAAGCTTAGGTGCATGGTTTTTTACTTGCCAGGTAATGAACTTATGTATTGAGCCAAAACCAATGCCAGTTAAAGTAGCTATAAAAGCTCCTCCGTCCAAGGTGGAGCTAATCGATCCCAAGGCCCTCAAAAAAGCATATAACTCTGTTTTTACAGCAGAAGAAGACCTAACTCTTCAAAAGTCGAAAGCAGAAGTGATTTTTAGTGAATCCTTTCCTGCCTCTTTAGATGAGATAGCTTTCTTTCTAAAAAAACATACCAAAACAAGGCTAACGATAACAGGGAATTACGCAAAAGATGAAGTCAACGAAAGTGCCTTCCCCGACTTAGGAATTGCCAGAGCTGAGCAGATTAAAGAGCAGTTTGAAGTAAAAGGGGTTAACGCTCAACAATTAATCCTTCAATCAAGTGTAGGAGAAGGGCTATTTGACGAAAATGGTCGCTCCAGTAATAATGATGTAATAGATTTCAGATTCTCAGAGAACTATGAAGAACTGAATGAAACGGATGTAAAAGCAGCCTTTAAAGCGCTCCGAAAAGTCCAAAAAGAAGCGATTTTCTCTCGTAATGATAAAGAAATTACTATCAGCGAGCGGGTAGATAAAGCAATTGATGATATTGTATTTTACTTAAACAGAAATAAAGATCAAGGTTTAGATATAGAAATCGATTACGAAGATAAGGAGGATAGTGGCTTAGAAGGACAAGATATAGGTTTATTACGAGCTTACTTCCTCAAGAAAAAATATATCGAAAAAGGTATCTTAAAAGATAAAGTAACTATTGCCAGTAATAAGGACTTTGGAATCTTTGAAGCTGATAACAAAGCTAAAGTGGGAGCTATCCGACTCAACTTTATTTTTCCAGACAAAACAGATGAGGCAAAATTGATTGAAATGCAATTGGAAAAAGCCTTAGAAAAAGAACTATCTAATAAAACCCTATTAGCTAATGAAGAAAACTTGAAAAACGAAAATATTCAAGAAAAGAAAGAAGCGGAAAAAGAGGAAAAGCAATATGCTGATGCCAGTAAAACACCTCCAATTAAAAGTACAGCTAATGATAGTAAAAAACAAAAGGAAATCACATTTGGATTTGGCAGTGATCAAATCAGTGTAAGTTCTAACTTACAAAAATATGTCAATGAGTTAAAGGCATTTTTAGCCAAGTATCCAGATAAGTCAGTGACAATTATTGGCCATACTTGTAACTTAGGGGATGAACAATTCAATTTAAAATTAGGACAAAATAGAGCAGAGGCAGCTAAGAAATTATTGACAGAAAGCGGCATATATAGCTCTAAATTAGTGGTCAAGTCAAAAGGAGAATATGTACCCGCTTATGATAATACTACCAGAGAAGGAAGGGCAAGAAATAGAAGAGTAGAAATAGATATTCATTAATCCGCAAACTTAAAAACAATCATTATGGAATCTTTATTTTTAGCAATTATCACTATTTTTATTATTGGTTTAGGCTCCTATTTATTGGGCTATTTTATGATCAATTCTAAATGGAAGAAAAAACATCAAACTCTTACTAGCTCCTTTTTGAATATGGAAATTAATTATAGCCGTCATCAAGAAGCATACAGAAGAAGTATGCAGCATCAAGAAGAGTTAGAGAAAAGCTATATAAAATTAAAAAAAGATAGAGATGCTTATCGAAAAAGAGTAGAAACAATAGAACAAAAACGAAATAAGAATTCCGTTAAAAAACAATCTATTCTTTCTTCAGACGAATACTTAAACTTGAAAAGAGAAAACAAAGCGCAGCTAGACCAGATTGAGCGTTTGAAGAAGCAAGTGAATGGTATTACACCTTATTCTTAATTACTGCAAAGGGATATCTTTAGTAGATACTTCGTCTATTTTATATAAATGAGTGCAAGAGGGGGAGGTTCTGTAAAGAAAAAAGAGCCTATCCGAATTTTTAAGGAGACATAATCCGAATAAGCTCAAGCGGGAGTGATTGGTTATCTTTTCATAATTAGTGATAGGGGTTATTTAGAGTTAAGTACCTGAATGAAAATAATCGACACTTCTCTGATGAGATTAATTTTATGCTGAACAAGGCACTTTTTTGACGGAATAGCAGCGCTATTACTAAAAAAAGTAACGCAGTACAGCGCAAAATTAAGCCATCAAAAGTGATGATTATTTATGTTTAGGTACTTATAAGGCGATTAATAAAAAAGAAAAGGCAAGTTGCTTACCTTCCAAGATCTCAATTTGAAATCTTTTAATTTGAACTACGCAACTGCCTTTTCGGAACGAACACTAAACACTTAAGATTAAGAACAAAAGGTAATTGGAAAATACAACACTAACATTTTAAGGATGAATAAGTATCCGAATTTAGCTACTTAAACAACTGAGTTCTTGTTTTCTTTGATAAGACAAATTTAGCTTACAATCTAGGGTAATTAAAACAAAATAATGTTGTTTTTTAGGAGTCATGTTTGGTTTTTTTTCGTGCTTGGCATTGTGTGTGTTGTGCTTTTTTTGGTTTTATTTTAGAGGTTAAGATTAGGCCAAGCAAAAAAGTAAATGCTTGGCCTAAATAGAGTGGAGGATTATTAAATTCTAACCGAACTACCATCAAATAATGGAACCGTCATGGAGAAGTTTTCGCTATAAGTAAGCTTTTGTTCTTCCAATAAGCTTAGTGCAATTTGTTCTCCCATTTTGAGGGATTCGATATAATCAGTGAAGTAGTGGACACCTGCCCAGTTTCTGCCAATAGAAATATTAGCAGCTAACTTGTTGAGTTCCCCTTCTACAGTTAGACAAGAGAGCTCACCATTTTGGTTCAATACGGGAATTGCGGATAATTTAGTGCCATTATCAACGGATACGTAAGCGAAGTGTTGAGCTGGAATTTCATCAGTCGGATCATATGTTTGACAAATACTATCTTGGCTACAAGTTGCTGCGACTCTATTAGTCTTATCATTAATTTCATTTCGATCAACGATAGCTAATGGTGCAGAATGATCAAAAAATGCCTTCAATATAGTAACACAAGCACCTGCAACAGTTGCATGGCCTGCTCCATAAGCTGGGTGCATAGGAGAGCCTTCACAGAATGCCATTGGTAATAAATATGAATCAGTATTATTGCCATTCATATTTTGATTATGATCATTGATTTTGTCTAAGATACTTTTAGAGTTAACACAGCTGTCATTAAGGTCTTGATACATTTTGTGAAGTTCAGGAGCAGAAGCCGCTAAGAGATCAATTTTGTGGATACGTGCTGCTAAAGCTTCTGGTCTTAATCTTCGGTGATTATTGAATTTTTGGAAGCGGACAGCTTTAAGTGCTCTCGTTGCTACTTCCGTTACGAGGGAAAGGATGTGAGGGCCACCAAAGTGAGCAAAACCTTGTTGATGATCAACATTATCTGCTTGTTGGAAAGGGATGCCTGGATCAAATTTGGTACCCATGCCCAATAGCATTAAGCAGGCGTTGAGGTAAGCCTCGTAGAGTGCATCATAATGTACATAAGTGGCTATATCTCTTGGTGTATGAATGAATCGCCTTTGGGTGTTTTCACTGTAAGATTCTAAACCTCTTAGGTCAGCTCCATTTTGAGCATCGTAATAGTCGTCCCATTCAGTCATATAATCCTTTTGATCGGCTACCCGTACTTTTTGATCGACTGATATTGCTCCATAGGATATTAAGCCAGTAGCACTAGAGCGTTCTGGGTCATTAGCATTGATACCATTATTGCCTGCTAATAGAAACTGGGAAATATATGGGCCAATATCATCACCTGGAGCGATGCCACGAAAAGCATTAGAAGGAGTCAAGTTTGTTCTTCTGCGGAAGCGTTCATCTTCATTAAGCCCATCGATTTTTCCCCCTTTAAACCAAGTAAATTGATTAAGAAGTTGGACTACTTCTTCGACATTTTGTAATTTGTCATTATTGATATGTAGACTTGCTATTTGTGAATTTAGATAGCTAGGGGAGAAGGTACTAAAAGGTATATCTCTTAACAATGCTTGAGCATATACTTCAGCCATTTCAGCACTTAATTCATCGCTTCCTAATTGAGGCGCAGGTACCATTGTGACAGCTTGTGCATCAGGACCTTCTAAATCGAAGGTATTACCAGCGCCTGCACTTTCCCAAGCTCTTACACTAACTGGCTTCAATTGTAAGTCAATGAGTATTTTAGAAAGCTCATTGGTCATTTTAGATACTTCGGTAATTCCCTTGGCACTTTTTCCTCCTTTAATAAGCATTTTGATACTATCGAATTCTTTTTTGAAAGCCATCAATTCCTTATTTGCCCTCATAACTGCATCTTGATGAGTTTGGCTCTGCTTATTATCTAAGCTAGGAATATAACTAAGCGATAGCTCAAGTTGAGTTACAGTTTGAGTTAGGGTGTTGCCATTGTTGTTGTTAGAAATACCTACATTTCCTAAGTTCAATTCGCTTAAATGCACATTGATCGTATTTTGCAAATTGATAATGTCTTGTCGAGAGGCTTCCATTCTTGCTAACTCAGCCTTGGTTTTTCCCAAAAGAGCTTTAGTAGATCGCCAATTTAATTCCTCTACACTACATTGAGTACCATTACAATTTTGAGGCACACCTAGTGGTGTTTCTCTGAAATCCCTTGAGTGGCCACTATCAATTCCTTTAACAAATTGTTGGAAATCTGCTGGATTTTGAATTAATCCAGTTTCATAATCATGTGGTAAGCCTTTTGTATAGCTCATTAGGTAACTTGGATCTCCTGCTTTGGCTTTACTTTTGGCAGATAGATCATCATGTCGAAATTTTTGTTCATCCCCATTGGCTTTATGTTGGGGGTGTGGTCGGTTGGCGGCTAATTCAGCTGCGTTTTTTCTTACGGCTTCAGCATTTTTTCTGCGTAACATAATAATTAGGATTTATGGTTAAAAATGTTGGGTAGATTGATCAATTTTTACGAATTGGTTAACACAAATGTAGATTATATCGAATTATGAAATAAAACATGTTTTTTATTGAATTTAGAAGTCTAAATAAGTTTTTTTAGAAATTTATATCTATCTTTAATTTTGTCACTATTTAAGTGTATTGTTATTAACTGAGCATCAGAAATTAATAACTTTGGCCAAGTATTAATAGCTTGTTTAGAGTGTATCCCATAATTGATTTGAGCTCCAAATTATAGAAGTCATGTCAAAATCTCCTGCCTTATTCAACCTAATAAAATCGCTTTCTCAAAGCGAAAAACGTTATTTTAAACGTTATGCTAATATTCATAGTAATGATATCAGCGACAAAAAGTATATGCAGATATTTGATGAAATAGAAAAGCTGGACGATTATGATGGTTTATTAGTGATGCGAAAAATGGGTTGGGATAGTAGCAAGAAAGGACACTATTCTGAAAAAAAGAATTATCTATATAATTTGATTTTAAAATCATTACGAGCTTATCACATGGATAAAAAGGTGTTATATGAATTAAGAGGCTACCAAACTGATATTAATATTTTGTTGGAGAAAGGTTTGAGGGAAGAGGCTTTAAAAAGATTACGCAAAGCAAAAAAATTGGCAGACAAATATCATTATGATGAAATAGCATTGGAGTTATCTTTAGTGGAGCGGACAATTAGTAGGAGAATTGCTACTCAAAATTTAGAGGAAATAGTAAAAGAAAAACGCCTTATTTGTAATCAATATTTGAACCAAATCAATAGTAAGTATGAGTTGCTTTCTTGTTATGAGCCTTTGTTATTAATGTCTAAAAATATAAATGGAAATGGAGACTTAGATGAGTTTTATAAAAACGCCCAGAAAACTTATAGAGACTCAGATAAATCTTATCACTCGGAATATTATTATCACTTATCAGCAGCATTTTACTACAGAGCAACTGGGAATGCAGAAAAATCATATTTAGGTTGGAAGAAATTGATCAATATGATGGCTAAGGAAAGCTATCTAATCGATGAGGATACTTTTAGGTATATTGGTATGCTTAATAATTATTTGGCTTATTGTCGTGCTTTAGGGAAACACCAAGAGCGAAAAGATTATGTAAGAAATTTTGAAAAAATTAGTGATAAAAAACTAGACCACACTAGTCGGGTCTTATTTTTTCAATCCTATTATTTATCAGAAATAAATTATTTGGTGGGAAAGGAAGCCTATGATAAAGTGATAGAGTTAGTACCTGCTATTATAAAAGGCTTGAAAAAATATGGCAAGAATTTAAATGCAAGCTTAAAAATGACATTATACTTTAATGTTTGTTATACTTACTTGAGTCTAGATAAGTATGAAGATGCTCATCAATGGTGTAATAATATTTTAATGATGAAATCCGATGTTAGAGAAGATATTCAAATTGGAGCAAGATTAATAGAAATTCTATTACACTATCAATTTGAAAACTATACTTTAATAGAGTCTTTAAATCGTTCCGCTAAAACTTATTTTAAAAAGAAAAATGCTTTAACTGAATATCATAAGTTAGTCTTATCTTATTTTTTGAAGGCAGCTAATACAATGCCCTCTAAAAGAAAAGAAGTCTTGAGTGAGTTTTACTGGCAATTAAAGCGATCCGAAAAAAGTTATACAGAAAATATTTTTTTTGATAGCAGTATTTTTTGGCTAAAGAAAAAAATCTAATTCTATAATAGTGATATTACTACTAATGGTTCAATTTATTAGTTCTTGACAGCCCAAGTTTTGTCTTTTTACGATTCTACTTCCTTATTTTTTCGTTCCGTAGCGCTGCTATGGGCCTCAAAAATGCCTTGTATAATCGCAAAAATACTACAACTTAACTGTCAGAAACTTATAAACTGAACCACTAAAGAATTAGATTCTTATCAAAAGTTTTAATCAAAACTAAATTATGAAACCTTTGATTTGCTGTTTATGATTTAGCAATCATTAACTTTTTCTTTTCCCAATAAATATAGGCATGTTTGCCATAATCAACTACAGTACCATCCTTTTTCGTTAAAACGATTTTATTATTAATAGTGATTTTATCTTTTGTAGTGACAATTTCAGCCATAGTAGAAAAAGATTGAGTTGAGTAGCTTCTTCTACATTTTTTCACATCAGTTCCATTATTTACGGTGCCAATTTGAATATCGAAAAAATCATCAGAGCTTAATATTAATCCAATATCAACCATATCATCTACTACAATAACATTATTTCCAGAGGATGGTGGAGAAGGTACTAAGCCTGCTCTTAGATTTGAGCTATCGTATACTAATTCATGAGGATTTTTACTAGTTGCTCCTACGTTGGTTAATAAGCATGCTGCGTTAGCCATAGTTCAAGGTTTTTAATAATGAAATAAATTTTAATTGATTGTGTAATCTAATAATAATTAGATAATTATAAGCTCAAATAAGCGACAAAGTGATGACTTTAAAAAGCATTATATTTTGATTTTTTAGAGATTATTAAAGAAGTAAAAGTGTTTAAATGCCTGATTATCTTTATGTTGCGTAGGTATGAGTTATGTTTATTTTAGGTTTCAATGTGATATTGGCATTATTTGATTTCGTGCTTTTATGTTGTGATTCTTACTTGTCAATTATTTAGATCATTTATTGTAGAGTTAAACTATACACTTACCCTATAGTGGTTAAATTTATAAGTCCTTGACATTCCAAGTTTTGTCTTTTTACGATTCTACTTCCTTATTTTTTCCTTCCGTAGCGCTGCTATGTGCCTCAAAAATGCCTTGTATAATCGCAAAAATCCTGCATCTTAACTATCAGAAACTTATAAACTTAACCAATAGCCAAATGGTTTGGATCAAATTATAAGTTCATGGATTTTTAGAAATAAAATTATATCTTTAATCTAAACAATATTGAAATACTCCACGGTATATTAAGTGGCAGCAAACCAATAACTTAGTGTTTTTACTGAAGCCTTATTTGTTAATTAATTGTAGCTCCAAATTATAAAAGTCATGTCAAAATCTCCAGCCTTATTCAACTTAATAAAATCCCTATCTCAAAATGAAAAACGCTATTTTAAACGCTTTGTTAATATTCACAGCAATGATGGGAGAGACAAAAAGTATATGCAAATCTTTGAAGAAATAGAAAAATTAGATCACTATGATGGCTTAGTAATCATGTCCGTAATGGGATGGGACAACACTAAAAAGGCCTATTATTCTGAAAAGAAGAATTACCTTTACAACCTTATTTTGAAATCTTTAAGAACCTATCATACAGATCAAAAAGTATTGTATGAGTTAAGAGCTTATCAAACCGATATTGATATCTTGTTGGAGAAAGGTTTGAGGGAGGAAGCACTAAAAAGATTACGAAAGGCCAAAAAACAGGCCGACAAATATCACTATGATGAAATTGCCTTGGAATTATCTGCCGTAGAACGAAGGATCAATAGAAGAGTGGCGAAACAAAAAATCATAGAACAAGCAAATGAAAAACGCCTTATTTGTGAGCAATACCTCAATAAAATTAATAATAAATACGATTTGTTGGCAAATTATGAGTCCTTATTTTTAATGTCTAAAAATATTGAAAGAATTGGTGAATTAGCAAAATTAGAAGAATATTATAAGCAGGCACAAGATATTTATGAGTTGTCTGATAAGTCTTATCACACAAAATACTATTATCACTTATCAGAAGCATTTTATAATAGAATAAAAGGAAATGCTGAAAAAACATATTTAGGTTGGAAAGAACTCTTAAATATGATGAATAAAGAAAGCCATTTAATTGATGAAAATACCTTTAAATATATAGGTATACTGACTAATTATTTAAGTTATTGTAGGACTTTAGAAAAACACCAAGAGAGGCAAGATTATGCTAAGAATTTTGAGGAAATCAGTGAGAAAAAGTTAGATAATACGAGCAAAGTTTTGTTTTTTCAAGCCTACTATTTAACAGAACTCAATTATTTGGTGGGCGAGAACGATTTTAATAAGGTGTTAAATCTAATGCCAGCACTGGAGAAAATATTGAAAAAATATGGAAAAAACTTCAATGAAAATTTAAAAGTTGTTTTGTACTTTAATATTTGCTACGCTTACCTAAGTTTAGAAAGATACAAAGAGGCTAATCAATGGTGTGATAATATATTAATGATGAAATCTGATTTAAGACAAGATATTTTTATGGGAGCAAGATTGATTAATATTTTACTTCATTATCAATTTGGAAATTATACTTTAATAGAATCATTGACTCGTTCTGCCAAAACCTACATAAGAAAGAGAAAGGGCCTAAATGAATATAGAGGATTAGCCCTATCATATTTTCTAAAAGCAGCTAATACAATACCCTCTAATCGAAACGAAATTTTAAAAGAATTTTATTTGTTGATTGAAAAATCAGAAAATAAGTATGCCGAAAATATATCCTTTGATCTCTATAAAGCTTGGTTAAAGAAAATACTCTAATTTCCGCTATAAAATTAAGATAAGTACCTGAATGAAAATAATCGATACTTCTCTGATGAGATTAATTTTATGCTGAACAAGGCACTTTTTTGACGGAATAGCAGCGCTATTACTAAAAAAAGTAACGCAGTACAGCGCAAAATTAAGCCATCAAAAGTGATGATTATTTATGTTTAGGTACTTAAATTAGAGCATTTTTTTACTAGTGATGAGGTGCAGCTAAAAGATGAAGTCAAAACGGAACTTTATTTAGATTTTATTCCTGAACTCGTTTAAAGTTTTTCTGCTGGCTTAGAAAATGGCTATTTTTCCGTACTTCTGCGTTATTTTATCGGCCCGTAGCGCTGCTATGCACCTCAAAAATGCCTTGAATTACGAAAAAATAGCTTATTTTCAGCATCACCATAAAACTTTAAATGAGTTCCCTAAATAACAGTTAGGGTTTTAGCAATTCGCAGTTTTTTTCCTTCCCAAAAAATATAAGCGGATTTTCCGAAATTATATTCAGGACCATTATTTTTCTTTAAGATTACCTTGTCTGAAATTGTAACTTTATCAGTACTATTAATGACTCTTTTTTGATTAGTAAAAGATTGTTTCCTGTGACTTCTATTGCTTTTCTTTACTATCGTCTCGTTTTTTATAGTATCTATTTCGATATCGAAAAAGTCTTCACTGCCTAACCTTAATCCTACATCTATCATTTCATCTACCACAATGACATTATCGTTAGGAGGATTATTTGATAGAGGAATCAAGCCAATTCTTAAATTGTTAATATCATATATTACTTCGTATTTTTTTGTACGAGTAGTTTCTATTTTTGAATAGGAGCATATTTTGTAAGCCATAACATGAATGTTTAAAGGTGGATGGGATTGATTTATTTACGTAATCTAATAACTATTAGATACTTATAAGAACAAATAAGCGACAAAGAGACCGCTTAATCAAGCAGAATGATCTAGTATTTTAGGCGCTATGACAGCCTTAATATTTTGTATAGTATTGATTTTCTTTTGTTTATAATCAGAACACATTGTTTGTTTTTAGGATTCAGCAAAATAGTGGCCGATATATGAAAATTAACTAATAAGACTCCTAAGCGACTAATTTTTTCGTTTTATGAACTCATTTAAAGTTTTATGATGAAGCTGAAAAGGAGCTATTTTTTCGTAGTTCAAGGCATTTTTGAGATGCATAGCAGGGCTACGAACCGAAAAAATAACGAAGAAATACGGAAAAATAGCCATTTTCTAAGCCAACAGAAAAACTTTAAACGAGTTCTATATTAAAAGCAGCCATTTTCTAATCAATTAGGAAACTTTAATCAACTTCCTTATCTTGGGATACCAACCCATGCTCAACCCAATGATGAATAATCAAACACAAAGTTTACTTAATCAATTACAAGCAGGTGATGAAGGAGTAATTCAACTGCTTTTTAAGGAGCACTATAGCTATTTGTGTAAGTCTGTTTATAGATATGTGAAAGACGGAAGTACAACCGAAGATATCGTCCAAAATGTATTCATGAAGCTTTGGACAAAGCGAGAAAGTATTAATGTAAAGACTTCTTTCAAACCCTACCTTAGGCGTATGGCCATCAATGAAGCCATCAGCTATTTACGTGGCTTAAAGCGTTATTCCGAACCAGATTTAATCCCAGAAGCAATGACGGATGCCAATGATAATGTAGAACGACAATATCTACAATCGGAATTATCTGAGCAAGTTCGTAATGCCATTGATTCCCTACCGCCTAAATGTCGTACTGTTTTTCTGTTGAGCAGATATGAAGAGCTGACCTATAAGGAAATTGCTGAAAAAATGGAGATATCTCCTAAAACCGTTGAAAATCAAATGAGTAAAGCCCTAAAAGTCTTGAGAGTAGCATTGAAGTCTTATTTGGCAATGCTGCTTTTATTTTTGCTAATGTAGGGGCGCACCTATGTGTGTGCGCCCGCTAGGGAAAACGCCAAGGTCATGGAAATAAGGATTTATAAAAATAAATTACCCTTGAGTTGAGCAATTTAAGGTCGTAGTCAGAGACTACGCCCAGAGTGTGGGTA